>JBKJTD010000353.1:0-8020 GCA_046590915.1 Vicinamibacterales bacterium | reverse complement strand
ATCGCCACGGGCGCCCACCGCGTGATTATTCGCCACGCGACCGACGGCCGCATGGTGGGCGACCGCCTGCTCTGGGCGCGCGGCGGCTCGTTAATGGAGGCGCCGATCAACGCGTCGTCGCTCGAGGTGCTGTCGGGCGGGCGTCAACTCCAGGCCGGCGTCGCGATGGCGGCGACCGGTGTCGCGCATTTCGGTTGTTCCGCGACCAACATGCTGGTGCACATACCAGGCGAAGCGCAGACACTGAAGCGCACGCTCGTGCGTGTCGATCGGACCGGGGCGATTGTCGGACGCCATGCGAGCGGGGAAGCGCTCGAGGAGCCGCGCGTCGAACCCGGGGGCCGCGCGGTGCTCGTGAGCGTTCGCCGCCGCGCATCGGATCTCTGGCGCTGCGACGCTGCGCGCGGCACGCTCGAGCGTGTGACGTTCGAGGGTGAAAATTTCGCGGGCATCTGGGGCCCTCAGGCCGGGCAGATCACGTTCAGCTCGAGCCGCGGTGGCGGACCTTCGGACCTGTACACCGTCCATGCGGGAGCGGCCGATGCGCCGGACCTGCTCGTGGCCAGCGAATTTGACAAGGCTGCGTCTGCATGGTCGCCGGATGGATCGCTGCTGCTGTTTGCCGAATACCACCCCGACACCGGCGCGGACATCTGGCTGCTCGATCGCGACGCCAATCGCGCGACGCCGTTCCTGCGCACGCGGTTCAATGAATACTCGCCCGTGTTGTCGCCCGACGGCCGCTTCGTTGCGTTCACCACGGACGAGTCAGGACGGCCGGAGATTCACGTCGCGCCCTTTCCCGACGTCGCCGCGCGTCGTCAGGTCTCGACTGACGGCGGCAGCGAGCCGGTCTGGTCGCGCGAGGGAGGCGAGCTCTATTACCGCAGCGGGGATCGGCTGATGCGCGTCGACCTCAGCCGCGGCCCCGCCGACGCAGGTGTGCCGGTGACGATGTTCGAGGGAAAGTTCGTGGCGGGCACCGTCACGCTGCCCAACTACGATGTGTCCCATGACGGCGAATCGTTTCTGATGGTGCAGCCCGACGTCAGGCCCGCCCCGTCGGCGATCTACGTGACGATGGTCCGGCATTTCTACGGCACTCCCAGCGGGATCGATTAAGATCGGCCCGCCTACGTGCGCCGGTAGGGACAGCCGCACGCCGGACGCGCTTTGCGGCGGCGGATTGAATCATTGTGTCTGAGATCGCGGGATGCCATCAGCGGTGATGTGCTGAATGTGTCCCAGATTCAGTGCTGCGACGCCTTTCAAGATTGTCTTCCCGTCGCCGATCACAAGCCACACGAGACGTCCGGGCTGAATCAGCCGTGCGGCCACTCGCGAGACGTCGGCAGGTCCAATCGCCGCGAGGCGCCTTGCCAGCGTCTCGAAATCGTCGATGCCGGACGTGGCGCGCGAGGCCTCGTCCACACGCTGAGCCGTCAGCGCGTTGGTCTGCGCGAACACGGCCAGGAGCCGTAACTCTGACGTCTTCGCTCGTTCAATCTCCTCAGTCGTAACGGGGCGTACCCCCGCGAGTCCACGAAACTCCTGCAGCAGCTCCAGGATTGTCTCCGCGGTTTTATCCTGCTGCACGGCTGCTACCGCGCCGAACACCTGCGGCCCGGTGACACCCGAACCCAGCAACGCATAGGGAGCGTAGGACCACTGCTTTGTCTCCCGGAGGTTCGCGTGCAGGCGCACACGCAGCACACTTGCAATGATTTGAAGCACGTCGAAATCAGGGTCGCTTGTCGCGAGCCCGAGGTGCCCCGTAGCGATAACGGACTGCGTTGATCCGGGTGCGTCGATCAGGTAGACCACAGCCGGCTGGGCGGGTGGCGTCGGCGTGGCCGCCTGAGGAGGTGAACCTGCCGTGGGCCGCCAGCCACCGAACGCCCGCTCGACGTGAAGCACGACGGCGTCGAACGTGGCGGCGCCGGCGACGACGAGCGTGGCGTTGTCAGGTCGAAATGCGGCACGAAAAAAGGTGACGACATCGTCTCGGCGAAGCCCTCCGGGCCGCGTCGCGGTGTCAGGGTGCGGTGACGCAGGCAGCGAGCCGTCGAGCAGACCCTGCAGCAGTGCTCCCGGAGACGCAGGCGGCGATGCGCGCTCACGCTGCAGCCGCGTGACGTACTCGCTACGCTTCAGGTCGACGGCTGCCTCCGGAAAGACCGGATTCATTACGAGGTCGGCGAGCAGATCGAGCATACGCGGCAACCCATCGGCCGGACCCGACAGCGAAATCGTCGAGGCGTCGTCAGTAATCGAGGTGGAGAGGCGGGCACCCAGGTCGAGAAGGTCGTCGGCGATACGGTCAGCGCTGCGTCCCGTCGTACCGTCGGCCAGCAGCTGCGTCGTCAGCACCGCGCGCCCAGGCACGCCGTCGCGGTCGGAACGTGAGCCGGTCCCCAGACTCAAACGCAGTTCGACGAGAGGAATGGCGGACCGCTCGACGAGCAGCACACGCAATCGGTTCGAAAACTCGCGCCGTCGGATGGGAGCTGACTGGAATTTCGGGAAGGGCTGGCGCGGCGGCTGTGCCATCCGGTCTGTGTGGGTGGCACCCCGTGGGGACTCGGTCGGCAGTGGCCGAAGATCGAGCGTGAAAGCCCCTTCGCCAAGCCACTGTGAGGCCGCCTTGCGCACGTCCGCAATGGTGGCGCTTGCGACGCGAGAGAGCGCGGTCTTGTAGAAATCAGCGCGCCCGGCATTGACTTCGTGTGCGGCGAGCAGCTCCGACCGCCCGCGGAATCCTCCGATCGGTTCAGAGCCGATACGCTCGATGCTGCGCAGAAAGTTCGCGCGGTAGCGGCGCTGGGCCTGCGCCACCTCCTCGAGCGTAGGCCCGTGCTCGATAAACCGGCTCATTTCTTCATCCAGGGCTCTTCCGATGACTGGAACGTGGCTCTCCTGCGCCGGCGTGACGACAAAGGAGAGCTGGCCGCCCAGTTGGAAGAGATTGACGGACATCGAGACGTCCGTCGCGAGCTTCTCTCGGCGCACCAAGCGCTGGTACAGACGAGACGAAGGGCTGCCGCCGATGATGGCGCCTGCCATCTCGAGATACGCGGCGTCTGCTGAGCCCCACTCGGGGATATTCCAGGTTCGGTACACCCGCCCACCCGGGATGCGGTCAAAAACGGTCTCGTAGCGATTTGTCGATCCGCGCGACACCGACGGCGCTGGTCTGACCTGGGCCGGACCACGCGCGATCGCCCCGAAATACGATTCGGCCTTTTGTTTGATCGTTGCCGCATCGAAGTCGCCGGCGACGACGAGAACCGCGTTCGCGGGTCCGTAATATTCCGTCAGCCACGCGGATGCGTCTGCCAGTGTGGCTGCGTCGAGATCGGCCAGGGAGCCGAGTCCCACTGACGCATACGGATGCCCGGGCGGATAGGTCGTCTGCGCAAGAAGCAGGGGCACCCGTCCGAACGATCGGTCCTGCTGGTACTCACGATGTTCGTTCTGGACGATGCCACGTTCCTTGTCAAGGACGCTCTGCGTGATCCGCCCCGCTGTCGTGCCCATCAACTGCGATTGGTAGAACAGGAGCAGATCGAGCATGGATGATGGCAACGTCGCGTAGTATTTCGTGGCGTCCCGGCCATAGGTTCCGTTGAGCTCCAGCGCCCCTGCCGATGCCAGGTCCGACGTCAGCGTGTCGTGCGCTCCAAGTAACAGATGCTCGAACAAGTGAGCGAACCCGCGGCGCCCCTGCCGCTCGTCCTTGGTCCCGACCCGATACCAGACCGTGGCGGCCACGATCGGCGCCGTGCGATCCTCGTGCGTGATCACGGTGAGCCCATTCGGCAGGACGAACCTCACGAACGGGATGTCTATCGGGGACTGGTCGGCCGCCTGCGGCATCACGGTCACCGGGACCGTCATCAGGGCAACCACGATCATTCCTGTCGTAAGGCGCCAAGCAATAGGCATCGACGGCTTTCTCGGCGGCTTCCGCCGGCTGTTGAGCGTGCCGGCCACTATACACTTCCCGCCCCCCAGTGCTACCAGTTCATCCTGGGTGCATCCGGCGCCAAATTGCATACGGACCGAACTCGATCACGAGCCTGAAGTGCGCGCGGATGTAGTCGTCGAGAATGGTCACGCCGCTGTCCTTCGAGCTGTCATTCGGCTCGTTCACCATGTCGGTCGCACGTGACAGCACCAGGAACCGTACCTCGTGCTTCTCCAGGTCGCCGGCGATCTCCTGCTGCACCAGCACGGTCGTCGCTACGCCGGGATGGAGTTCGTGGTAGCGCGTCCCAGCGTCACGCTCCGCCAGGAAGTAGAACATCGGCGCGTTGACGAACACCTTGTTGTGAAACGTGTTGCCGACGAAGATGTGGTCCTGCGGCCGGGTGTGTTCCTGGATGTACTGGACCGCTCCCACCATGGCCGGATCCACCACCGCGGTGCTCGCGCGCATGAGCATGGTCGCCGTCGCAGGCCACATGCGCGCCGGGTCCGCGAGCAACCGCGCGCGGTCCGTCACGGGACGGGCGAAGGCGAGAACCAGCGCCAGGATCGCTGCCGCTGTCAGCACCCTCGACGTCCTGGGCGGCGCGCCGTGTGATCGTCGGATACCTGGAAGCAGGACGACCAACAGGATCACCGACGGGAGAAAAAAAGCTGGCGTGTGCCCGACATCCGATCGCACCCGGGCCTGATTGAATGCCAGCGCGCTGAAGATGATCAGCAGCGCCACGCACGACGCATACGTGATGCTCTCGGCGGTCCGCCGCCGCGCCGCGGCGTAGGCCGCCACGCTTGCCAACCCGACGACGACGAATGGCAGATAAAAGGGAAGATTGCGCAGCGTGAGGGTTCGCGGATACGGTAGGGCCCGAAACCGCGGAAAGGTGACGACAGGAAACGTAATCAAGTCATTGACCAGTTGATTGAGTGGCACCAACGCGATGAAGACGAGTATCACGGGCAGCACCACGACTGCGGCGCCCAGCGTGAAAGGCAGTAGCGTTCGCGCGAAGCTCCGCACGCGGGTCTCTCCCTCCCCGCCCGGCGCGGGCTTGCCCCAACCAAACAGCGCAAGCGCCGCGATCTGTGCCACGCCGCAGTAGAGCCCAAAGTCGTGCCGGAACAGTGCGGCGATGCCCAGCATGACGCCGCTCGCTGCGAGTTGGCGCCGGCGCTGCTCGGCAAAGTACGCCGTCATCAGCCACATCGCGGCCAGGCAGAAGGCGATGGCGGGATATTTGGTGGCGCCGTACGACACCCGTGGTGTGTCGTAGGAGTACACGTAGTAGGCCATCCACACGCAGGTACCGGCCCACGCCACCAGGGCCATGCGGCGCCTGGTCAGCCGTGCCGCCACGAGAAATGCGAACAGGGGCACGAGGGCGCGCAGCGTCGTGTCGAGCAGGCGCTCGGTCTCGATCGTCGTGCCGAACAACTTGAACGCGGCTGCCAGCACGTAGAATTGCGCGGGACTGTACATGGTCCAGAAGTCGCGGTAGGGGACCTGACCTTCCACAACGCGCGTCGCGCCGTACACGATGACGCCCTCGTCGTATGTATTGACGCTCTGGTGAATGCCGGGGAGGAGGTAGAGGAATGCGAGGGCGAAGAGGAGCAGGCCTAGACCTATCGGCACCCTGTTGCGGTCGGACACGATGTAGATACTACGCTTCTGCCCCTGTTCCACGATGAGCCGCTCGCGCTTTGGTGAACTGTTATACTCCCCCGCGGTTAAGCAGAGGAGGATGAGATGGGCCAGCGGGTATTCGCACGAGTCGTGTTCCTGATGATCGGCGTGGCGTCGATGGTCGCGCAGTCGGCCGCGCCGGCCCAGGCGCAGGCGCCCGGACAGACGCCACCGCAGGCGTTTGACGAGGCGCAGGCGATGGCCGACCTCAGGCGTGCCATTGCCGGCAAGGAAGAACTGCCCGCGACCGACGTGTTCAAGAACATCACGCAATACAAAGGGGTTACCGCCGGCCGGCTCCTGCGCATTATGGAACTCGGCTTCTCTCGTTCGCTGGGCGTGACCTGCACACACTGTCATGTGCCCGGCCAGTGGGAATTGGATGACAAGGCGACCAAGCCGATCACTCGCGAGATGAGTCGGATGGTGACGGCCATTAACGGTGAGTTGCTCACGAAGATTCCGAATCTGCGCAGCGCGACCCCTGCGGTCAACTGCACCACTTGCCACCGCGGGCAGACCCGGCCCGCGCTTGAACTTCCGCAGGCGGCGCGCGGGGGCGGGGCTGGAGTCCGGCGATGAGTCCTACGATGAAGCTCCGCTCGCTCGCGCCTGGCGTGGCCGCGCTGTTTCTGCTCCTCGCGGTCCTGGCGACGGAACCCTCGGCGGCCGCGTCGCATGGATTGGCACTGTCGGGCGCCGAGCAAGTGAGTTCGGTGCCACCAATCGCGGCTCCCAACGACAACCGCCAGCCAGCCGGCGTGCTGAAGGACGGCACGCTCACCCTGCGGCTCGAAGTCGCCCTGACGCGTTGGCAGCCGGAAGGCGAGTCGGGACCGACGCGCACCGTCCAGGCGTTCGCCGAAGAAGGGCACGCACCGCACGTGCCTGGCCCGCTGGTCCGTGTGCCCGAGGGCACGGACATCCATGTGACGGTGCGGAACCGTCTCAGTGTGCCGCTGCGCCTCCACGGCATGGTCAGTCGTCCTGCAGATCCGAACACAGTTCGTGCGATAGCGCCGGGCGCGACTGGGGAGTGGCGATTCAAGGCCGGACGGGCGGGCACATACTTCTACTGGGCGGAAACCAGTGGCGAGCCCTTCTCGAACCGGCGAGTGATCGACAGCCAGCTGACCGGTGCCTTCGTGATCGATCCTGAGCATCCAGAAGATCGCGTCAACGACAGAATTTTCGTGATTACGGAATGGCGTGAGTTTCCCGTTCCCGTGCCGTCCAAATTCACCGCCGCCATCAACGGCCGTTCCTGGCCGCACACCGAACGCCTCACGCTCCCGTTTGGCCGGCCGGAGGAGTGGCGGGTGATCAACGGTTCATTCGGCGCTCATCCGATGCATCTGCATGGGACCTTTTACACGGTGGAGAGCCGTGGCGACGCAGGCCGAGACACGATCTACGGTCCGGAGGGTCGACGTCTGGTGACCACCGAGTTGATGGACCCGGGCACGACGATGACGCTGAGCTGGGTGCCCGATCGGGTCGGCAACTGGCTGTTTCACTGCCATATCCTGGCCCACGTCTCCGGGGAGATGCGCCTCGGGGACATGGCGCCGGCCGAGCGCGAGCACGCGGTGTCGCATGAAGAACACGACATTGAAAAGGCCATGGCGGGTCTGGTCATCGGCATGACGGTGCCGCCCGGCGATGAGACTGCTGCGCCCGACCTCGATCGCGGCGAGCCAAGGCGATTCACGCTCGAGATGATCCAGCGGCCGAATCAGTACGGACTGAATGATGGATTTGGTTTTCGCATCGTCGATCCGGCGGCCCCGTCAGTGCCGACGCCGGCCGCCACGCCCATGCCCAATGCTCCGGCCACGAGTCCGACGCTCGTTCTGACGCGCGGACAGCCCGTCATCATTGATCTGGTGAGCCGGCTCACGGCAGGCACGCAGATTCATTGGCACGGCATCGAGCTTGAAAGCTACAACGACGGCGTTCCGGGCTGGAGCGGCGCGTTCCGCCAGATCACGCCGCTCGTCCAACCAGGTGCGACCTATCAGGTGCGGTACACGCCGCCGAGGGCGGGCACGTTCATCTACCACACGCACGCTCACGATCGATTTCAACTCAGCGGGGGCCTGTACGGCGCACTGCTCGTCCTCGAACCAGGTACAAAGCACGACCCTGACACCGATCGCATCGTGCTGATCGGGGGAAATGGTGCAGGCTTTGAGGTGAACCGCAGCACCAACCCGCCGCCGATCGATATGAAGGTCGGCGTCACGTACCGCATCCGGCTGATCAACATCACGCCGAACTTCACGGCGGTGGTGTCGATACGCGGGGAGGGCGCGCCGCTGCAGTGGCGCGCCGTCGCGAAGGACG
>JBKJTD010000305.1:0-2757 GCA_046590915.1 Vicinamibacterales bacterium | reverse complement strand
CGAGCGTACCGGGCAGCCTCCGCTGGACTTCGGAGGCAACGGTCCCGCGGTGACGGCTATTCGCGGCCTCAGCGAGACGCTGCGTCGGTCGGAGTATGGCGGTGAGCGCCCAGTCCGTCAGCCACGAGGCTGCATCCGAGCAGGGTCAGCGTGATCGCCAGTCCGGGAAACAGTGAAATCCACCAGGCATCGCGGACGAAACGCTGCGCGGCACCCAGCAGTGTGCCCCAGCTCATCACGGAAGGATCGCCGAGTCCCAGCAAGCTGAGGCCGGACTCTGCCAAAATCGCACCGCCGGCCTGATATGAGATGTGCGCCGCCATGACTGAGAGAGACAGGGGCAGGACGTGTCGCCGGAGAATGGCCAAGTCTCCCGCGCCGGCTGCGCGCGCGGCCAGTGAGAAATCACGCGACAACGTGGTCATCGCCTGCGCGCGAAACAGTCGCGCGGTGGTTGGCCACTCGGTCAGCCCGATGGTCAGGACGATCAGGTCGAAGTTGTGTCCGAACAGGCCCACGACCGTCACGATAAGGAGGAAGCGCGGCAGGGCCTGCACGAAGTCCGTGCTCCGCATCAGCAAGTGGTCGACGAGCCCGCCGCGAATCGCTGCGAGGCCGCCAATCAACAGGCCGAGTGCGCCCGCAATCGCTGCGGCCCCCGCGCCGACAAAGAGCGATGTCCGAGCGCCGTGGATGACCCCGCTGTAGACGTCGCGCCCGAGGTCGTCCGTGCCAAAGAGATGCGCGGCGCCAGGCCGCCTCAAGGGCTCGAAAGCCATCGCAAACGGATCTCCCGGCGCGAGCCAGGGCGCCATGACGCCGACGAAAAGAACCAGACCAAGGATGCCGAGGCCCAAGCGCTTCATGGCATCAGGAGAGCCGGACTCGCGGGTCCAGCCAGGCACACACAGCATCCGTGATCGCGTTGCTGGAGACGACCGCAACCGAGATGATGAGGAACGATGAGGTGACGAGCGGATAGTCGCGGTGCAGCGACGCATGCAGGACGACCGCGCCCAGGCCGGGCCAGGCGAACAGGTATTCGATGATGGCGGCACCGGCGACGATTTGGGGCGCGTGTTGGCCAACCAGCGTGGCGAGCGTCACGGCTGCGTGCGGCGCCACATGGCGGATGACGACCCGCCGCTCTGAAAAACCGCGAGCTTGTGCAGCCTGCACGAAGGGTTCGTCGAGCGCGTCGAGCAGGCTGGCCCGAACGAGACGCGCGACCAGCGCCATGAAGGGCAACGCGAGCGCGAGAGCCGGCAACAGCAAGTGCCGCGCGACGTCCAGCACGAGATCTGCGCCCGCGAGTGACTCACGCGCCGACGTCATGCCCGCGACCGGAAGCCAGCCCAACTGCACGGCGACGACAATGATCAGGATCTGCCCAATCCAGAACACGGGAGCCGCGTACAACACGGCCGACCCGATGCGAATCGCGGCATCGACCGTACGGCCGCGATGGAAGGCTGAGAGGAGCGCCAGGCACACGCCTCCCACCACTGCCAGCACGAGTGCCGTTGTGCCGAGAAGGAAGGACGCAAACGCGTGATCAACGATGACGCTCAAGACAGGCAACTGATACGTGAATGAATATCCGAAGTCACCGGTGACGACGGCGCGAGCGTACAGGCCGAACTGCTCGAGCACCGGACGGTCCAGCCCGAACTTCGCACGCAGGTCGTCGTAGTACAACGGACTGCCTCCATCGCCCGCCATCAAATAGATGGGATCGCCAGGCGCCAGGTGGATCAGCGCAAACGTCAGCGTCGTGATGCCAACGACGACGGGAAGCGCCTGCAGCAGCCGGCGCACCGCCCACTGCCCCATCGTCACTGCACTTTCCTTTCAATACTCGCGGTCCTCACGGTTTCGGTAAACGCGCCGGTCCAGAGCCGAAACCCGGTGAACGCGGTCCGGTACGCACGGAGTCCTTCCGAGTCGATCAGCCAGAAGTACGGAACATCCTCGGCCAGGATCTGCTGGATCTCGACGTAGGCCTTGCGGCGCTGGGTGCGATCGGTTGAGGAGGCCCCCTCGTCAAACAGGGCGTCCACCCGCGCGTTGCGATACCCGGCGCCATTCGAGAACGGATACGGACCGATGTTCGAAGACACGTAGACGCGCCGCACGCCAATCTCGGGGTCGGCGCCGTTGCAGTACGAGGCCATGCCGAGATCGAATGCCCGCTTTACAAAAATCTCGGTCACCTGCGAGTTGAAGTCCATCGGACGCAGGTTTAATGTAATGCCGACCGCCTTCAATTGATCCCGCAGCGTCAGGGCTAATCGCTGCTGAGTCTGCGAGTGCGTGAAGGTGACGGCGAGCCGCTCCCCGTTGGCCCGCCGCTTGAGCCCGGCTTCGTCCAAGAGTCGGGCCGCTTCGTCCAGATCATGGGGATACTGCCGGACATCCGGCGTGTACGCCCAACTGAGCAAGTGGCTGACAGGCCCGGTCGCCGGCCTGCCCTGACCGAAGTAGACGCGGTCGACAATCACCTGCCGGTTGATGGCATGCGCGAAGGCGCGGCGCACGCGCACATCGTTGAAGGGAGCCTGCATCATGTTTGGAATCAGGACGTCCTGGCAGACCGAGCCTCCGGACCCACCAGTGCCTGGCACGACGGCGATGCCTGGTGTCGCGCGCAGACGCGCGATGTCCGGGCCCGACACGCCGCCCACATAGTCGACTTCCCCGCGCTCGAGCGCCGCCACTGCGGTGCTCACCTCGGGCAGGATCCGGAAGACGAGCCGG
>JBKJTD010000273.1:0-2931 GCA_046590915.1 Vicinamibacterales bacterium | reverse complement strand
TTCATCTACACGCGGTACGGCAACCCGACCGTGCAGGGTGTCGAGGCGAAAATCGCGGCGGCCGAGGGCGGGCAAGCGGCGCTCATCACCGGGTCGGGCATGGCGGCGACATCCACGGCGCTCTTTGGACTCCTGCAGGCCGGCGACGAAGTGCTCTGCGCGTCATCGATCTACGGCGGCACGCTGCAGGTGCTGACGACGTTTCTGGCCAAGTTCGGCATCACGACACGGTTTGTGTCGCTGGCGGATCTGGCGCACGTGAACACGTTTTTCGGACCGGCCACCAAGGTCGTCTGGTTCGAGTCGCCGACCAATCCCACCTTGCGGTGCGTGGACATCGCGGCGGTGACGAAGGCGTGCAGGGCGAAGGGCGTGATCTCGATCGTCGACAACACGTTCGCAAGTCCGATCAATCAGCAGCCGCTCGCACTCGGGGCTGACCTGGTCATGCACTCGGCGACGAAGTTTCTCAATGGCCACAGTGATGTGACTGCCGGTGCCCTGGTCGGATCAGCGGCGATGATCGAACGGCTGCATCCCGCGCGCAAGTTGCTGGGCGGCATCCTGGAACCCGCGTCTGCGTACGCGCTCGGTCGAGGCATCAAGACCCTCGCGGTGCGCATCGCCAGGCAGAACGCGACCGCGCACGCCGTTGCCGAGTGGTTGGAACAACAGCCGGCCGTCAGCCGCGTGTTCTACCCAGGGCTCGCGTCACACCCCGATCGCGCCATCGCACAGCGACAGATGTCCGGCTTCGGCGGCATGATCTGTGTTGAGCTTGGGTCCGGCTACAGCGGAGCCGTGCAGACGTTTGATCGCTTGCAGATCTTCCAGCGCGCCGCGAGCCTCGGCGGTGTCGAGAGCCTGTGCTCACTGCCGGTGCTGACGTCGCAATACGGGCTCTCCGATGCACAACTCGCGGACGCCGGGGTCACACGAGGCATGCTGCGCTTGTCGATCGGACTTGAATCTGCGGAAGACCTGATCGCGGATCTCGGTCACGCGCTCGCGTAGGTCCGGTTTTACAGGGAGGCTCGGAAACGCGGAGGTTATTGTGGGGTTGTTCCTGGGGCTAGCCCCACCATCGAGAGGAGGGCGTGCCGGGTTTCGGCAGTGCGAACCTGGAGATACCGTGACACATCGCGCTGCCGTCGGGAAGATCCACTGGCGCCACTCAGACCCCGCGAACGCGATGTGCTGTTCTGCATGGCAGAAGGCCGTAGCCACACCGCCATCGCCCAGCGCCTGGCCATGCTGGCGGTGCTTGCGTTTCTCAAGGCGTAGAGCGAGTTTTCACCATGAGGGGCATGAGGGGCATGAGGGGTGAGGGTTGCCCAGCCGCCTGCGGCGGCTGTCGCGGAGGGAGAGCAGTCATCAACGAATACTCCTCAGTGAAATGTGTGGAGCATTCGTTGGTGACTGCTCTCCCTCCGCGATGCCCGGCAGAGCCGGGCAGGCAGCCCCCCTCGTCTGACAACCCAAACTCCTTCATGGTCCGTCATGGAGCCTCATGGTGAACAACCCCATGCCCTCCATGTCTCGCTGTGAAAAACGGGAAAGCGTCAGACGGAACGAGCAGACTTTTCGGGGCGTTTGTCGGCGGCGGTTTCGGAGGCGAGAAACTGTTCGGCCAGTTCGCCGATGCGCGCGGCGATGCCGACGCCTGAGAGGTTGCCGAACTTCACGGTAAAGCGCTCAACGGGCACCACCGCCTTCGCCAGCGCGCGGTGGCCGCCGGCGCTGCCGATGTCGCCGAAGTTCAGTTTCACAAACTCACCGGCATTACGCGAGTAGCCGAGGTTGCGCACGCTGATGATCATGTGGCCGCCGACGATCCCCGAGACGATGGCCCATTTGACACCCTCGACCTGCAGCATGAAGTCCGCGGTGTAGGGAATGAAGTCTTCGCGCGTGGTCTCGCCCAGGAACGCCGACATCACCTGCGACTTGAGCCGGCTGGTGGCTAGTGCGCGCGTGACGTGCTCCAGGCGCTCCAGGGTGATTTCGGCACCCTCCATCTTGCGGATGAGCGCAGCGTCAGCCAGCGGATACAGGAAGGTAAATGCTTCCAGGTCGGAGCGATTCGTGTGCCGCGCAAAAAAAAGTGTGTCGGACTTGATCGCGTAGAGCATCGCCGTCGCGGTGCGTTCAGAGATGTTCACGTCCACCGCGCGCAGGTGCTCTGTGAGGATCGTGCACGTGGACCCGAACTCCGGCCGGATGTCCTTGAACACGGCGGTGTAACCCGACTGTTCCGGGTGGTGATCGATGACCAGGTCCACGCGCGGCAACATGCCGGGAAAGTAGTGGGGCTGCACGTCCACGGTCGCAATCCGATCGAATGACGCAAAGTCTGCGGGTGTCACCCGTTCGACCTGGATGTCGAGCAGGTCGGCCATCCGCACATTCTCGGGCCGGGTGACGCCATGGATGGCGCCGATAATCGCCGTCGCCTTGGTGCGCCGCAGCAACGTGCGCAACGCGAGACCGGCAGCCAGCGCGTCGGGGTCGGGCTCATTGTGCAGCAGGATGAGCACGCGTTCCGCGTCGGCGAAGTATCGCTGGTACTGCTGCACGCGGGCGCGCGTCATCGCGCGATCGAGCTCCGTGTTGAGTGCACCGGAGAGCAGTTCGGCCAGATCGAGGTGCGTCAGCTCCGGCACCAGCTCCTGAATGTCGTCGTAGTTCTTGCGCGTCTTGGGATCGGTCCCCGCGTGCAGGATGTAAAGCAGACTGCCCCCGGCGTCGCGGATGGCGGAGACGATGCGTTTGAGGCTGCGTTTGCCGTTGTCCTCGACCAGGACGCAGGTGGAGGGGGAGAGATCGGCCCGTAGATAAGAATCGACCTTCTTGGGGTCAGCCACCGTCGCGGCAATCTGATCCTCAACAAGTCGACGGGCGAGCGGGCGGCTATCGACCAGAAATTCCAGG
>JBKJTD010000032.1:0-2713 GCA_046590915.1 Vicinamibacterales bacterium | reverse complement strand
CGGCCCATGCCGCCGTAGGTGTCGACGATGATCTTGCGGCCGGTGAGGCCGGAGTCTCCGTGCGGGCCACCAACGACGAATTTGCCCGTCGGGTTGATGAGGAATTCGGTCTTCTTGTTCAGCATCCCCTTCGGGAGGACTTTCTTGATGATCTGGTTGATGCAGAACTCTTCGATGGTCGAGTGCTTGACGTCTTCGGTGTGCTGCGTCGAGATGACCACGTTGGTGATCTCGGTAGGCACGCCGTCCACATAACGCACCGACACCTGGCTCTTCGCGTCGGGACGCAGCCACTTTGCCGTCTTGCCGGCCTTGCGGACGGCCGAGAGGTGACGACCGAGGCGGTGCGCAAACATGATCGGCGCGGGCATCAGCTCCGGCGTTTCCTTGCTCGCATAGCCAAACATGAGGCCCTGGTCGCCGGCGCCCTGTTCCGCCTTTTTCTTGCCGACCGCCGCCACGGCGTCCACGCCCTGGCTGATGTCGGGGCTCTGCGTGGTCAGCCAGTTGGTGATGAACACCTTGTCGGCATGAAACACGTCATCGTCATTGACGTAGCCAATGCCGCGGATGGCCTTGCGGATGACCTCGTTGTAGTCGAATTTCGCCTTGGTGGTGATTTCACCGGCGATGACCACCTGGTTGCTCTTGACCAGGGTTTCGCACGCCACACGGCTGCGTTTGTCCTGGGTCAGGCACGCATCAAGGATGGCGTCTGAAATCGTGTCGGCGACTTTGTCGGGGTGGCCTTCGCCAACCGATTCGGAAGAAAAGATGTAGTCACTCATGTCGGGAAAGGAGGGTACCACAGCCGCAGGGTGCTGGGAATCCATGATCGTTGATTCGATGATTTCGGGCCCGGATTTTCAACATGGAGACCATGGGGTTACATGGATCTCCAAGTTGAGGCAGAGTCAGCCGGGCGTCTCTACTAGATTCAGTGGGGGGACCGGAGCTTGGCCTTCAACTCCTCGGCAAAATTGACGATGAACACGAACGACGGCCGCTCGGCGCCGGGCGACTCAGCGCCTAGTGCGGGCTCGGCGTTCTTGATGGCAATGAACCGCCTGCCGTCGCGCGCCACATCCCAGGTGGGCGCGTTTGGCGGGTTGTTCATCGTGCGGAGGTTGAATAACTTCACAGGGTTCCCGCGGCTGAAGGTCGGCGTGGTCGTGATGCTCGCGACATATGGTTCACCGGCGCCTTGCCCCGCGACCTGCCTCTGGTAATACAGCTCCTTGCCGTTGGAGGACCAGGCGGGCTTGACACCGCCAGTCGTGGAAATCTGCCAGCGCCCGCCGGTTGTGTCGGCAAACTGCGTCACAAAGACCTGCACTGCGCCTGACTCCGAGGAGTCGTACGCCATGAAACGGTCATCCGGCGATACGGTCGCGCCACGCTCATCAAACGAGGTCGCGACGAGCGTCGTTTTCTCGCGCGTGTCGGTCGTCATCATTGCCAGATCGTTACTGTTGTTTTTTCCGTATTCGGTGAACAGCAACCGCTTGGCACCGGCGAAACCCGTGGCAGTGTGACTGGTAGGCTCGGTCGTCAATTGTTCAACCGCACCGGTGCCGTCGGCGGCCTGCCAGAACAGCTGAGAGTCCGTTCCCGCACGATTGCTTCGAAACACGATGCGAGTGCTGTCTGGTGTCCAGACGGGAACGCCGTCGGAGGCGTTGTGCAGTGTCAGCTTCTCCAGGGTCTCGCCCTTGAATCGCCACACCCAGACATCGCTGTTGGTCCCGCCGCCGCCGTTGACTTGGAGCGCCACGCTCGTGTTCTCTGGTGAGAGGCGCAACGACGCGTAGTCGTGTACCGGCGCGTTGATGGGCGTCTCCTGGCCTTTGCGATCGAGCCACACCAACGAGCGCCTGGACCCTTCAAGGCTGTACGCGCCTGGCGCGTAGGTCAGCGCACCGGTCGTCGACGTCGCGAATTGCGCGGAACCGTTCGAGCCCATGGTGACGTGGTCGGCCACCGGCACGGCGTCGCCCTGCACCTCGAGTGTCTTCAGATCGAACCGGAGCGCGCGCAGCGTCCCACGCCATAGATGAGAAAGCCCGGCTCAACGTACTCGGCTTGGCTGCCGCCTCGAATCAGGACCTTCTGCTGGCCAGTCGTGAGATCCAGGACGGCCACCTGCGAATTCTCGACCGATGCCCCGGCGATGGTGAAGAGCACCGCGCGACCACCAGGCAATAACGAGGGAAACAGGTGATCCCCCTCGCCAGACACAAGCTTGGTCAGTTCCGTGGGTTCCTGCTCCCCGCCGGCCGGCACCGAGAGCAGTCCCAGGTTTGGGCCGGCGGTCGCGAACACGATCCTGTCATCGGCCCCCCAACTGGCCCCGCGCGGCGGGGCGCTGAGAGTGCAAATCGTCACGGCGGGACCACCTGTGATCGAGACCTTCTTCAACTCGGTCGCGCCCTGTGCGAACCCGATCCACTTTCCGTCGTGCGAAAAAAACGGTTGGCGCGCGCCAGTGATGCCCGGGAGCGGCTCCGCTTCAAGGCTGTCGATCGCTCGCACGACCAGCCTGCGGTCCGGGGCAGACACATATGCCACGTGCCTGCCGTCCGGCGAAATCGCCAGGCTTCGTTCAAGTGTTGAGGGGTGCGGGATGACGGTGTGGTGAAGGTGCTGGACTTCGGTCTCGCGAAAGCGCTCGATACCGGGACAACGGCGGTGGTGGTCCGTCCCGGAGAAAAGG
>JBKJTD010000180.1:0-5039 GCA_046590915.1 Vicinamibacterales bacterium | reverse complement strand
GGAGCTTCGCCGGGGTCCTCGCGCGAAACCTGCCCGCAATGTGGCGGACGCGGACAGCTGCGGTACCAGCAGGGGTTCCTCGTCGTCTCGCGCCCCTGCGGCCAATGCCGCGGCATGGGCCAGATCATTCCGAAGCCATGCGTAACGTGTCGTGGCACCGGGCGTCAGATGAAGGACCGCAAGGTTACCGTGCGGATTCCTGCCGGCATTGCCGATGGCCAGCGCCTGCGTCTGCATGGCGAGGGAGAACACGGCGCGCAGGGCGGCCCTCCAGGCGACCTCTACGTCGTCGTCCACGTCCGTCCTCACACGAATTTTGTGCGCGAAGGCGACGACCTCTACATGGAGGTGCGTGTGCCGTATCCGATGATGGCGCTCGGCGGCACGTTCAAGGTTGATGGTCCTGACGGACAGATTGACGTCAACGTGTCCGGGGGTTCCTCCAACGGCACGCTGGTCTCATTCAAGGGCAAGGGCATGCCGAGCGTCTCGGGTCGTGGTGCCGGAGCGCTGCATGTGCGCATCGTGGTGGATGTGCCGAAAAAACTGTCGAAGGATCAGAAGAAGCTGATCGAACAGCTCGGTAAGACGATGCCTGTCGACACGTTGACGCCTCGTGATGTTGACGGCAGCGACGACGAGAAGCCGTTTTTCGAGCGCGTGAAAGATCTCTTTGGCTGAGTTGCGCCCCGAACGCGTGTACGCCGGGCTCGACGTGTCCGGCCATGAGGATCCCGATTTCGTGCTGGCCGAGGTGGACGAGTTCTCCCCCACCGCCGTCGAGGAGTCAGGTCCGGGGCTGCGCGTGTTTTTCAGTTCTCCCCATGAGCGTGATGCCGCCTGTGCACACTTGCGCGAGGTGATGCCGCAACTCACGTGCGCACCGGTGGATGTGCCCGATGAACAGTGGGCTGAACGCAGCCAAGCAACCTTGAGGTGCGTGCGCGTCGGTGGCCTGTCGGTCGCACCACCGTGGGACATCCCCGCCGACGACACGCAGGTGATCGTTATTCTGCCGTCGATGGGATTTGGCACCGGCCATCACGCCTCGACGCGCCTGTGCCTCGCGCTCCTGCAGCAGATCCCGATGAACGGCCTCCGTGCGTGCGACGTCGGCACTGGCTCCGGCGTGCTCGCGATCGCCGCGTTGCGCCTCGGCGCCTCCGACGTGATTGCCATCGACTACGACATTGACGCCATCGTCTCCGCACGCGAATCGGCCGAGCTCAACCACATCACGTCCGGCCTCGACATCCGGCAAGCCGATCTCGAACGCGACGGCACTGTCGTGGGTGCTCCGTTTGGTTTGATCATCGCCAACCTGACCGGTGGCCTCTTGATTCGCCTGGTGAATCACCTCGTCGCCATGGTGACGCCAGGTGGATCACTCATCCTCAGCGGCATCACGCTCGCTGAAGGTGACGATGTGATGGCGGCGTTTGTGGGTGCGGGCTGTCAGGTCGTCGAACGTCGTGAGGAAGACGGCTGGGTCGGCCAACGACTGTGCAAAACTCGACAGTGATCGTTCGCGGTTCTGATATGCTGCGCCGCATGAGCACCGAGACCCTTCTCATCATCATCGTTCTGATCATCCTTTTTGGCGGCGGCGGATATTTCTATCGCGGCCGACGCCGCTGATTACGCCCAGGGATTAAGGACCGGCACGCCGGTCGGCGCGAAGTCGGCCACGTTGCGCGTCACGACGGTCATCGCGTGCACCAGCGCTGTGGCAGCGATCATCGCGTCGCGTGATGATCGCGGGTCGGGCACGTGCAGGCGTGCACACTGCCGTGCCACGTCGAGATCGACCGGGAGCATGCGCCCCGAGAACTGCGGCAAGACCTGTTCTTCCAGCCAGCGCCGAAGGAGCCGCCCTTGAGTGGGGTCCCTCCTCTCCGCCAACAAGACGCCGAGTTCAATTTCCAGAATCGAGATGGTGGACAGGAAGACCGCACCGACAGGTGCGGTGTCCGCCCATGCGCGCACGCGTACGTCGGCCCTGTCTGCTCGACGCAGTTCAGAGACGACGTTCGTGTCGAGCAGATACATCGATCGCAGTCAGGCCAGATCAGGGAGCCGATGCAAGTCGTCGACACGCGGCGGATCGAAGTCGACATCCGCGGCCTGAGGTTGCGCCAGCGCTTGTGCAAGCGTGTGCTGCCCGCCCGCGAGTTTCCAGTAGTGCTCGATGCTCAACAACACATGCGCGGGTCTGCCACGGTCGGTGATAAAGACCGGTCCCTTGGCGGCGGCTTTTTTGGCCTCGCTGGCGTACTGATTGAAATCCCGACTGGAGAAGGTGGTGACGGCCATGGTGCCCTCCCGATTGCGTTGAATGTAGAGATATTACTACATTCGCTCTCCGTGCCTCGTTGTGAATCTTCCCGGCGGTCCCACGCGCTTGCGCACGAAGTCCACCACCTCGGGCAGCCGAGGGTCGGTAAAATGGCCACGGTCGGTGAATTCGAAGTACGACGCCTTGAGTTGGGCCGCCACGTGGCGGGCTTCGCTGATCGGAATATGAGGATCGTCAGTCGAGTTGTAGATCGCGACAAACTGCTGATTGTCCCGGATCTTCTGCCACTGCCACGGCGCCGCGTAGTACCCGCTCTGCGCTTCGAAGCTGTCGCCCAAATCGGAGTGGCAGACGCCAACCAGCACTGAGCCGAGCAGTGGATGGATTTCCGCGAACCGCATCGCCGCCACCGCACCCGACGAGTGCCCGATCAGAATCGTGTTGGCGTCGGCGCCGAGTTCTTCGAGAAACGGCAGCCAGTAGGTCGCGCGCGCCTTCACGGCATCGGGAAACTGACGGTTGATGACATCGAGTCCGAGCTCGCTCAGTTCGCGCTCGACCCATGGATACCAGCTATCTGCCGGCGAACAGCCCCCGTTGCCGGGAATGATGATGACCTTCGGCGGCACTACGTCCAGCCCCAGGTCGACCAGAGGGTCGCCATCGCCACGGCCGGCACCAACTCCGCACGCAGGGTGCGCGGACCCAGCGAGACGGCGTGCGCGCCGTGCGCCGTGAGCTGCGCCATTTCGACGACGCTCCACCCACCCTCAGGACCCACCAGGAGCAGCACCGAGACCGGGCGGACGAGCGCTTGCCATGCAGACCGGACGATTGCCCCTGACGCGCCAGGTTCGACACACGCCAGCACCAATTCCGCACCAGGCTCCAACGCCGTCCTCGACAAGACATCACCCACGGGTGTGACTGCGGCGATCGTCGGGACGAAGGCACGCTGACACTGTTTGGCGGCTGACACCGCCACACGATGCCACCGCGCCGACGCCCCCTCATCGCGCCACGCACGTGCCGGCACGGCGACGTGGTCGGTCACCAGGGGCACGATCGACGACACGCCCATCACCGTCGCGTCCCGGATCACCGAATCCATCTGATCGCCCTTGAGCACCCCAATGGCGAGCGTGACAGAGACTGAGGGCTCGGTCACCGGAGCCACCTCACCGACCAGCGTCAACGTCACGGACTGTCGTGTCACGTCCGCCACGTGCGCGCGCCACTCGCGGCCGCGCCCATCAAACACGCCGACGGTCTCGCCGACGCGTACCCGAACCACGCGACTCAAGTGGTGGGCCTCGTCCCCGCACACCTCCAGCCGCTCGGTCCCGTCGGTCACGTCCGGCGTGTACACGCGCGTCATCGAGTCATTGCCTCATTGCCTCATTGCCTCATTGCCACACATTGCCTCATTGCCACATTGGCTCATTTGATATCCTCTGCACACCAAATGGTGTTCCGCGGGCAGACGCTCGGCAAGTACAGAATCATCGAACCGTTGGGTAGCGGCGGATTCGGCACCGTCTACCTTGCTGAAGATACCTGGATCGACAAACGTGTCGCGCTCAAGGTGCCGCATCGCCAGAATCTCGATTTCGGTGAACTGCTCAAGGAGCCGCGACTGCTGGCCTCACTCGGCCATCCGAACATCGTCACGGTCATTACCGCGGAGAAACAGGACAACGTCTTCTTCATCGTGATGGAGTATGTGCCCGGTGAGACGCTGGAAACACTGATCGCGGTGAAAGGCGCGCTCGACCTGATGCAGGCGCTCGACTACACCGCACAGATCTGCAACGCGGTCGAACACGCCCATAAACACAATATCCTGCACCGCGACCTGCGTCCGGCCAACGTGTTTGTCACCGACAAGGGCCTGCTCAAGGTGGGCGACTTCGGGACGTCGCGGGTCTTGGAACTGGCGGCGCACGGCACCACCGTCATCGGCAGCCCGCCGTACATGGCGCCTGAGCAATTTGAAGGCCGCGCGGTGTTTTCGTCCGACCTGTACTCCATCGGCGTCACGATGTATCAGATGTTGACCGGGACGCTGCCCTACGACACACCCGCGCCGGCCGATCTTGGCCGTCTCAAGCGCGGCGAACTGGTACATCCGCCACGGGAGCGCAACAGCGCCATTCCGAAGGTCATCGACGACATCGTGATGCGCGCGTTGTCACCCGACGTGGGCACGCGGTATCAGCGCGCCGAAGACTTGCTCAACGACCTGCTCTCGGCGCGACGGGATCTCGTGCGCAAGCCGCCGCCGCTGGTGTCCCTCACGCCGGCACCCGCAGGAGCGGGCGCGACCTCGCGGCCCACTCCGCCCCCCCGACCGGCGCCAACACCCACCCGGATTCGCACCCGCGAAACACCGACCGCGCGTTTCTGCTGGCAGTGTCGAAAACCGCTCCCGGCACGGGGCGCACGCTGCCCGTTTTGTGGTGAAAGCCAATAGACCGTACTGCTAAGATCGCGACGGTATTTGATACTCGGTAAGGAGTTTGTAATGTCGTTTAGCACCGCAAGTAAAGTTTGGATGAACGGTTCCTTGGTGAATTGGGCGGACGCGACGATGCATGTCGCGTCGCACGTGATTCACTACGGGTCCGGGGTGTTTGAAGGCGCCCGGTGTTACAACACGCCGAAGGGTTCCGCGTGCTTCCGTCTCGACGCCCACATGCGCCGTCTGTACGACTCGGCGCGCATCTACCGCATGGACTACAAC
>JBKJTD010000095.1:0-3753 GCA_046590915.1 Vicinamibacterales bacterium | reverse complement strand
CCTCAGCGGCCGCGCCGGCCATGCGTGCGCGGCCTCTGCGCGTCGCCGCATCGTCGGTGTCCGCGCCTGTCGTGTCCACACCGGAGGAGTACGACGCCGACTTCCAGCAACAGGTGGAAGAGTTCATCCGTCGGCAACTCGCTGAGGCCATCCGCATTGAACCCGGCCGTCTTGATCGTCAGGCGCCGCTTGAGCGATATGGCATCGACTCGATCCTTGTGGTGGATGTGACCACGCATCTTGAAAAAACGTTTGGTCCACTCTCGCGAACGTTGTTGTTTGAGTATCAGACGCTGGCCGGCCTCGCCGACTACTTCATGCGCGCACACGGGGCTCGTCTTCATGACGCCCTGGGTATCGTTTCTTCCTCGTCGCCCGGCGCGAACGCCAATGCACAGGAGCCCCCTGCCATGTCCTCCGCGTCGTCACCATCCCACCCGACCGGCGACGCGATCGCGATCATCGGCTTGAGCGGTCGGTATCCCCTGGCACCCGACCTCGATACGTTGTGGACGAACCTGGCCGACGGTCGTGACTGCATCACCGAGATCCCGGCGTCGCGTTGGGATCACTCGCGGTACTTCGACGCCTCCGGACAACGTCCCGGCAGTACGCGATGCAAGTGGGGTGGGTTCCTCGGCGATGTGGATGCGTTTGATGCGCGATTCTTCAACATCTCGCCGCGCGAAGCTGAAGTGCTTGATCCGCAGGAGCGCCTTTTCCTCGAGACCGCGTGGCACACACTCGAAGACGCCGGCTATTGTCGCGACCTGACAACCCCGCAGCCGGTGGGCGTGTTTGTCGGCGTGATGTACGAGGAGTATCCGTTCTACGGCCTTGAGGCGAGTCGGAGTGGTCCGCCGGTGGCGACCTCCGGAAGTCCCGCCAGCATCGCCAACCGTGTGTCGTTCATCTGCAACTTCGAAGGGCCGAGTCTTGCCGTCGACACGCAGTGCTCATCCTCGTTGACGGCGCTGCACCTGGCGTGCGAGAGCCTGCGCAGTGGTGAGTGCGAGATGGCGCTGGCCGGTGGTGTGAATCTGTCGTTGCATCCGAATAAATACGTCGGACTGACACAGGGACGATTCCTGTCGAGTGACGGCCGCTGTCGGAGTTTCGGCGAGGGCGGTGACGGCATCATCCCCGGTGAAGGTGTCGGGTGTGTGCTGCTCAAGCCGCTGGCGCAGGCCGAACGTGACGGCGATCACATCTATGGCGTCATTCGCGCCACGAGTGTCAATCACGGCGGCAAGACCCATGGGTATACCGTGCCGAACCCGCAGGCCCAGCGCCGATTGATCACCCGGGCCCTCAGTCGTGGTGGTGTACGCGCACGTGACATTGGGTATGTCGAAGCGCATGGCACCGGGACGGCACTGGGTGATCCGATCGAGATCGCCGGTTTGTCGCAGGCGTATGCCGCAGAGACCAGTGACACGGGTTATTGTGCGATTGGTTCGATCAAATCGAACATCGGGCATGCCGAATCGGCGGCGGGCATTGCGGGCCTCACAAAGATTCTGCTTCAACTGCAGCACGAGCAATTGGTTCCGTCGCTGCACGCGGATACGCTCAATCCGCACATCGACTTCGGGCAGACGCCGTTCCGTGTGCAGCGCACCCTCGAGCCGTGGCCGACCGGGCAGGCGCGCATCGCCGCGCTCTCGTCGTTTGGTGCCGGCGGCTCGAATGCGCACGTCATCGTGGCCGAAGCACCGCCAGTGTCCCCCGTGGCGTTTGATGACGCGGAATCACACCTGATCGTGTTGTCGGCTCGGAATGCTGACCGGTTGCGCGCGGTCGCCGCTGATCTGGTGCGATGGCTCTCCGATGCGCGGCGCGCAACCACACCGCTGCGTGACATCGCGTACACCCTGCAGGTGGGCCGTGAGGCGCTGAGTGTGCGACTGTCGTTGTCGGCGCGCACCTGTGCCGAGCTGAAGGCGTCGTTGGACGCCTGGCTTGCCGGCACTCCAGACCGCGCGCAGTTGAGCGAGGGCGAAGTGCGTGGCGACGGCGATGCGTTTGGTTTTCTCGCCACCGATCAGGATGCGCACGCAATGCTGCAGGCGTGGATCACCAAGCGCAAGTGGCGCCAGGTGGCTCGGTGCTGGGTGCAGGGTATGGCGGTCGACTGGCCTCTCGCCTGGCGCGGTGCGCGGCCGCGTCGTGTGAGCCTGCCGGGATATCCCTTCCTGCAGAGTCGGTACTGGATCGCCACCCCCGAACAGCCCGCGGCGGCGGCGATGTCGACGGCCCGATTGCATCCGCTGGTTGCGCGTAACATCTCCGATTTTGCGGGTCCGAAATTCGCCACGCGGTTTGCTCGCACGGAGTCGTTCCTAACCGATCACATTGTCAGCGGCGACGCGATGCTTTCGGGCACGGCATGCCTGGAGATGGCCCGGGCCGCGGGCGCGCTTGCCGGCGGTGACGGCCTGAATGAGCTCTTCGACGTGATGTGGTCTCGTCCGGTGGTCGTGGGCGCTGAGCCCATCGATGTCGAGGTGTGGTTGACCCGTGACACCGACGACGCGATTCGGTGGCAGGTGCGTTCAGGGGATGTTGTGTATTGTCGCGGCGGGTTGCGATCGGCCACGCGCACAGCGTCGTCGATCGACCTTGCGGCAATTGGGCAGCGCTGCAATGCCGCGATGACCGGCCAGGAGTGCTACGAGCGGTTCGCCGCGCGAGACGTGGCCTACGGTCCCACATACCGGGGCGTGCAGCGGTTGCGTGCGGGCGAGCACGACGTCGTTGCCGAGATTGAGGTGGCGGTGCACGACGTGAGCATGGCGCTGGAGCCGCGAGTGCTTGATTGCGCGTTTCAGGCGGCGATTGGTCTGGCGGCGGCTCGATCCGATGATGCCTCCCGTACGTTTGTCCCTCAATCGGTCTCGGCCGTCCGACTCTACCGCCCGTTGCCGGCTCGTGTGGTCGCACATGTGCGTCGGCTGGTCGGAGGCGACGACGCCACGCAGGTGACGTGCGATATCACGCTGGCTGATCCGTCCGGAGAGGTGTGTGCGGTGTGTGAACAGGTGGTGTCTCGAGCCATGACGTCACCCACGGTGTCGTCGGCATCGTCTGAAGTCCTGTTCTTCGAGCAGGCGTGGGTGCCGGAGCCGATTGCCGTCCGAGGCGCTGACGGCGTCGGATCCTCCACGACCGAACGCCTGGTCGTCCTCTTCAACGCTGACGTTGCCCTGGAATCCCAGATCGTCAATGCATTGCCTGGCACCACGGTGGTGACGCTGCCGACGCCCGACCCGGATGCCATCGCACGCGATACATTTGTGGCTCTGGCGGGCCTCCTGCGGCCGCAGCTGGTGGCGGAGCCGAAGCGCGAGCGGCAGGTGCTCGTGGTGGGAGACGAGTCGGTCGACGCGGTCCGATGGGCGGCGGTCAGCGGGTTGCTCAAGTCACTCCACCTGGAACATCCGCGGACGCACGCGAGCCTGGTCACGATCCCGCGTGCCGCGTCCGATCGTGTTGACGCGATTGCCGCGGAACTGGTGGCGAGTGACGGCGTGACGGAAGTCCTATACAGGGACGCACGGCTCGTCCGACGGTTGACGGAGGTGCCCGCGCCTGCGAGGGCGGTGATCGCAGCAGCCGCAGGGGCATCGGTCTGCTGGATTACCGGTGGCCTCGGCGCCCTCGGCCGATTGGTGGCCGCGCATCTGGCGGCGTCCCCAGGCGTACGGCTGATTCTGACCGGACAACGCGAACCCGGTGAAGACGATCAGCAAT
>JBKJTD010000001.1:0-9310 GCA_046590915.1 Vicinamibacterales bacterium | reverse complement strand
CCGAGCAGGTCGTCCATCGACAGGTCATGACCGCAGTTCCTGCAGCGCGGCTCTGGTTCAAAGCTCAGGTAATGGCACTTCGTACATCTCATCGCGCCCCCTGTCGTGCGGGATCGTCGGCAGCCGCCAACAATACCCGCTGAATCTCCACCCGCAACCTATCGGCATCAGGCCGGGCGTTCTGTTCAGGTCCCACCCGATCGAGTGCCGCAAGTGCATCGGCCAGTCGACCCCTGGCATAGAGGGCACGCGCCCGAATGAGCGCAACCTCCCCCGCTGACAGCACGGTCACCGCGACCGGCGCAGGCCCGACAACAGCCACCGGCGTGACCGGCGCAAACCCAAGCCGTGCGCGAATCGCCGGGCTGGACATCAGGACGGTCACACACACCACGGCGACCGCTGCTCCGACGTGTGCGAGGCGGACGCGGTGGTTCGCGACAGCCAGACCGGCACGCCACCACTCGGCGGGCGGCGCCGGTACCGCATGGATGCGCTGCGCCCCGCCGCTGAGTCGCTCGAGTCGTTCGAGTCGCAACCGCAGCGCTGCGGTTCGTTCGTCGTCGCCAGTCACGGCAATGACCCTGGTCAACCGAAGCCGCGCTTCAACGGCGTGTCCCGCATCAAGCAGTCCGGCGATCGCCTGCAGCGATTCGTCGGTGCGCCGCTGACGCTCGGCAATGCCTCCCCGCGCGCGTTCGATGTAGGCCCGGGCACTGGCATGATGACGGTCGAGAAACAGCACCCGCGTCCACAGGTGGATCGCGTCTTCAAAGCGCCCGTCAAAATAGTGCTCGAGCCCTTCGCTGAGCAGACTTTCGACACGACTATCCGCATTTGACGGGCGGTCCGGCGTCTGTTCGGCGTGGCGTGGTGCGTCAGTCATGCGGGTTGGCGGGGAGTATAGCGAAGGTGGCAGGAGAGTACAAGGGGGTGCTCAAACGGTGCTCAAGTGCGAGTGCTTGTGCATCAGCACCTACTTGAGCACCCATTGAGCACCCTCTTGAGCACCTACAACAACACCTTAGAATACCCGCATGCCCACAATCGAATGTATTGCCAATATCAGTGAAGGTCGGCGGCAGGATGTGCTCGACGCGTGTGCGGCGGCGATTCGGGCGGCGGGGGCGAAGCTGCTTGACGTCAAACCCGATTCGACACATCACCGGACGGTGTTCAGTTATGCCGGCGATCCGGTGGCGGTCAAGGCCGCGACGCTCGCCTTGTTTGATACGGCCATCGCGGCGATAGATCTGCGGGCGCATCAGGGTGAACACCCTCGGCTTGGTGCGGTCGATGTCGTGCCGTTTGTGCCGATCGAAGGCACGACGATGGCCGATTGTGTGGCGCTGGCGCGCGAGGTTGGTGATGCGGTGGCCACGCGGCATGGGCTGCCGGTGTACCTCTATGAAGAAGCGGCCTCATCCCCCGCGCGCCGCAACCTCGAGGACATCCGCCGCGGGGAGTTCGAAGGCTTGGCGGCCAAACTGGAGAAACCTGAGTGGGCACCCGACTTCGGGCCGGCCACCGCGCACCCGACTGCCGGGGCCACCGTCATCGGCGCCAGAATGCCGCTCATCGCCTACAACATCAATCTGGCGACCAACCGCCTCGACGTGGCGAAAAAAATCGCCAATGCCGTGCGCCACAGCTCGGGAGGACTGCGCTACGTCAAAGCGATGGGCCTGCCGCTTGAAGACCGCGGCATCGTGCAGGTGTCGATGAACCTCACCAACTTCGAGAAGACCCCGATCCACCGCGTCTTCGAACTGGTGAAACGCGAAGCCGCGCGCTACGGCGTTTCGGTGCTGGAAAGCGAAATCATCGGCCTGGTCCCGTCGGCGGCCTTGACTCAATCAGCCGCGTGGTTTCTGCAAGTCAGCGCATTTACAGAGGCGCAGGTGTTGGAAAATGCGCTGCGCGCTGACAATGGGCCATTGGCTCATTAGTTCCGAGAAGGCTCCAACCCCAGCCCCTTCATCTTCCGATACAAGTTCGAACGCTCGACACCGAGCACATCGGCGGTACGCGAGATGTTGCCGTCGCAGGCGATGAGTGCGACGCGGATGTACTCGCGTTCCCAGTCGTCCCGGGCCGTATACAGGGGTGCGAGCGCCGGTGGCGGCAGCGGTTCTGCACCTGGACGCAGGTGTGCTGGCGCGGTGACACCGAGAAACGCCAGGTCGGCGGCCGTAATGGTTTCGCCCGGCACCATGATCATGACGCGCTCGATCACGTTGCGCAGTTCACGGACGTTGCCGGGCCAGCGGAACGCGCGTAGCAGGCCTTCCGCCTCGGGTGACAACACCTTGAGCCGTCGTCCGTACTCACGCGCGACCTCGCCCACAAAGTGGCGCGCCAGCACCACCACATCCTCGCCGCGCTCCCGGAGCGCGGGCACGTGAATGGGAATCACGTTCAGCCGGAAGAACAGATCCTCACGAAACCTGCCGCCGCGGATTTCCTCAAGCAGATCCTTGTTGGTCGCTGCAATGATGCGCACGTCCACACGCACGCTGTGCTGGCCGCCGACCGGCTCCACCACCTGCTCCTGCAGCGCGCGCAGCACCTTGGCCTGCGTCTTGACGCTCATGTCCGCGATTTCGTCCAGGAACAACGTGCCGCCGTGCGCCAGTTCGAACTTGCCGCGGCGATCGGCCACCGCGCCGGTGAACGCGCCGCGCGTATGACCAAACAGTTCCGACTCAATCAATTCTTCGGGAATTGCGGCACAGTTGACTTCGATGAACGGGCCTTCGCGGCGCTGACTCAGCAAATGAATGTGCCGGGCGACGAGTTCCTTGCCGGTGCCGTTCTCGCCGGAGATCAAGACGCGGCCGTTGGTGGGCGCCGCCATCGCAATCTGCTCGCGCAGTCGGCCCACCGGCGCACTCTCGCCCACAATCACATACCGTCGATCGACACGCGCGCGCAGCGCGCGGTTCTCGATCTCGAGCAGGCGCTGGCGCAGCGCGTTGCGCACTACAAGCACGGTCTTCTCGAGCGAAAGCGGCTTTTCAATGAAATCAAACGCGCCCAGCTTCGTCGCGCGCACGGCATGTTCGATGCTGCCGTGACCGGAGATCATCACGACCTCCGCTTCAAACGCAATCGACCCGGCGCGCAATCGCAACTGCTCAAGCGTGTCGAGGCCGTCAAGTCCGGGCAGCCAGATATCGAGCAGCAACACGTCGTACGACTTGCGTGTCACCTGCTCGAGGCACGCCTCACCACTGGCGACCGTGTCGACCAGGTAACCTTCGTCACGAAGGACGCCGGCCAGCGACGACCGGACGCCGGCTTCGTCATCAACGATGAGAATCAGTGCCATCCTGAATTACTCTGCGGGCAGAACGACCGTCACCACTGCACCCGACGGCACACCGTCGCCCACATCGATGCGTCCGCCATGCTCCGCAATGATGCGCTGCACAATCGCCAGCCCCAGGCCGCTGCCCCGCCCCTTGGTGGAATAGTACGGCATGAACAGTTTGTCGCGGTCACCGGCCGGCACACCAGGCCCGTTGTCGGTCACGGTCAGTGCCACTCCCGGCATCGACGACTCGGCCGCGGTCGCGATCACAATGGTGGGCGCCGCCCCGTCGGGGCGAGGGGGGCCGGACGGTCCGCCCAGCGCTTCCATCGCGTTGTCGATCAGGTTGATGATCACCTGACGCATCTGCTCGGCGTCCAGACGCACCAGCGGCACACCCTTGGCCAGTTTCGGCTCGATGCGCAGTGAGCCCTGCTGGAGGACGCCGGCATACAGCGTCAGCGTGTCGGACACGATCGCATTCAGGTCGGCCGGAGCCATCCGTGGACCGCGCAGACGCGCAAACTGCGCGAACTCGTCAACCAACCCCTTGAGCGCGTCCACCTCGGTGATGATCGCGCCGGTGCACTCGTCAACCAGGGCTTTGGCATTGGGCGGCGCCGAGGCGAAGTTGCGCCGCAGCCGTTCCGCACTGAGCTGAATCGGCGTGAGCGGATTCTTGATCTCGTGCGCCAACCTGCGCGCCACGTCCCGCCACGCTGCGACCCGTTGCGTTCTAATCAACGGCGTCACATCGTCGAGCACAATCACCACTCCGTCGGGGGCACCGGCGGTGCCGACCAGTGCAGTCGCCGCTGCCGCCAGGTGCACTTCCCCGTCGGGCCGGGTGATGGTGATCTCTTCGATGCCGCCGGCGCGAGTGACGCCGGACGTGACCAGTGGCAACAGCGCCTGCAGGTCGTCGCGCGAGAGCACCGCGGTCACGGGCTGCCCGATCGCCGAGGCGTCCAGCGCGAGCAGGCGCATGGCCGCACCGTTGATGGTCGAGATGTGGCCCGCGGAGTCCAACGACACCACGCCGGTGGCGACCCGTTCGAGCACCGTCTCGATATACCGGCGGCGGGCATCCACCTCGACGTTAATCTCCGCCAGTTGGCGACGTGACTGTTCCAGCCGCTCCTGGCTGGTGCCCAGCTCGGCCGCCATGGAGTTGAACGCTTCCACCAGCGAGCCCAGTTCGTCGCTGGTTTCCGGCTCAAGGCGCATGTCAAGATGGCCGGCACCAATGGCCCTCGCCCCCTCGGCGAGCATCTGCACCGGGCGGGTGATGCGTTTGGCGATGTAAAAACCCATCCAAGTCGCAGCAGTCAGAATCAGAAGCGCGATCATCAGAAAGAACCCGGCGGTCACCCCCTGAAGAGGACCGCTGAGCACGCGCAGCTGCCGCCACTGTTCGTAAGCCGCCGTGGCGCGGCGGGCATCGGCCGTCATGGCTTCAGACACGTGCAGCGACGTGACGATGACGCCGACCACCACGCTCTCCGCATTCCGGACCGGCGCGCCCGCCCGCACAAGAATGCCTCCGCTGGGCACCGTATCCTGAGTCTCGTCTTCGGTCCCGGTCGCTGCGACCCTGGCCGCAAGTCGATCCGCAGAGGCGCGCACGGCATCAGGCGGCGGCGAGCCCACCTGCTGCGCGAGCAGGAATACCGCATCGCGCTCGCCGGTGGCCGTCGGCACGGTCTGATACACCTCGGCCAATCCGTCGCGCATCGTGGTCAGTTCACCACGCACGATGCCCGCGATCGTGGGCACGTCGCCACTCTCAATCAGAGCCGGGGACACCAGCATCGCGAGACGCGCCGCGCGCACCCGCACGGCGTCTTGTCGCTCACGGTAATACTGCGCGGCGATGATCTGCGCAGATTCCAGCGCCTCATCGACTGGAACGCTGAACCACCGATCGGCGCTTGTACGCAGAAACTCGTTGCCGATCAGCAGCACCAGAGAGGCCGGAATAATCGTCATCGCCAGCAACGCCGCCACAAGCTTGGCGCGAAACCGCGCAAACGGCGCACCACGCCTCCGCTCGACCCAGAGCTTGACGATGTTGCGGGCAAGAAAGAAGAGGATGGCCGCGAGCATCGTGAGGTTGACAGCGGCGACCGCGTACAGGATGACCTTGTTGTCAACCGTATCTTCGAGTTGCCCGACTCGTCCTGGCACCCAGATGACGGCGGCAAGGATGACGACCAACAGGGCGGCAAGCCCGATAAGCGCCCGGGGATTGTCGAGGGTGCGCGGCCGCGGCGCAGGGGGCGTGTCCGGCGGCGGCGCGTCGAGCAGCATCAACGGCCTGCGGGCAACTCGGCGCGGCCCGACACCTCGGGGCGACCGAACGGCCACAACGAGAACCCGCGCGGCAGGCTGTCTCTGGCTCGCACGCGGATGTAATATTCGCCGTTGGCCGAGAGCGCCCGCAGGTCCTGCAGCGTGATGCGATCAAACTCCGTCATCCAGAGCCGCATCTCATCCTGCTTCTGCGTCTGCTGCGACCAGTGCACCGCGCCGCCGCGCAACTTCGACACCTGATACGTGCTGGTCAGCGTGTCGAACTTCACAGACGACGCGACGTCGGCCGAGGCGAGCGTCTGGTCAAACCACAGGGTGGCGGTGCGCCGCAGTTCGGCCGTAAACGTCAGCGTCACAGGCATCCCACTCTGCACCGCCTCGCGTACCTCGGACGTAAAGACCGACGGAGCCGCAAAGGTGGCCATCACCTTGTCGTCGGCCACCACAGGTGTAATCCGAAGGTTGTTGGCAGAGACGACGACGGTGGCCACCATCACGGCAGCCAGCACCCATGCCCTGCTCAGTGTTCGCATCATGATTTGAACAGATCGTTGAGTTCGTGCTTGAACTCGTCGATGTCCCTGAAATTGCGATAGACGGAGGCAAACCGCACATAGGCCACCTTGTCGAGGTGCCGCAGCGCCTCCATCACATGCGCGCCGATCTCTTCGGTGCTCATCTCGCGCTCGGACTTTTCCTGAAGGGCCACTTCCACCGCATCAGCCACATCATCGAGGGCCGCGACCCGCACCGGCCGCTTCTCGACGGCTTTGAGCAGGCCTGCCATCAACTTCTGCCGTTCGAATCGCTCCCGCCGGCCATCTTTTTTGACCACCATATACGGGATTTCATCGATCCGTTCATAGGACGTGAATCGCCGCCCGCACTCCAGGCACTCCCGCCGACGACGGATGACGTCGCCGTCCTTGCCTTCGCGCGAGTCGACGACCTTGTCGCCCAGATGGGTGCAATACGGACACTTCACGACGGCTCCGCCTCCTTGGTGTCCATCCGTTTGAGGCTGCCCAGCGTCAAGCCGTCCTGCCACATGAACACAAAACCGAGAATCGCGACCGGCACAAATGACACCAGGTGCAGCACGACGGCTGCGACTGCGGCCGCGTCAGCCCCGGCACCAAAGTACGTCATGAGCGCGAACTGATAGGCCACGTGAAATCCACCCGCACCGCCAGGCGTTGGGACGGCCACGCCCAGCACCAGATACATCACCACAAGGAACGCCCCGGCAAACGGCATCGTCAAACCGAATGCCCGTGTGACCAGCCAGATGCCCGCACAAATCGAAACCCAGAGCAGCAGCGACCACGCCATGGTCTTGATGAGCGCCACCGGATCCCGCATCACCCCAAGGCCTTCGGCAAACCTGCGGGCAAACTCACCAAGGATGTCGGCGATGCGTGTCGGCAACCATTTCGTCAGGCGATCGACCAGCCGCCCCAATCTCTCCGGGTGGCCCGCACAGGCAAAGAGTATGCCCAGCCCGACCAGAGCCGCAACCGCCGCAAGCGCGCCGGCCCATCGCGTCTGGGCTCCCACATCGACGCCAAGAAAAGGCAGGGCGCAGGCGAACAACAGGAGAACCGCCGTCAAATCGAACGCCCGCTCGACGATGATGGTGGCAAAGGTGGCCGACACGCTCAGGCGCTCGTGTTTGGCCAGCAGGTACGGCCGCAACACCTCGCCGATGCGCGCGGGCAGCAGGAATGTGGCCGTAAAGCCAATGACTGTCGTGCGAAACGCCGGTCCAAACCGCACCGTGCCAATGGGCGCGAGCATCACCTGCCAGCGCCACGCGCGAATCAGATACGTCTGCAGGGTGGTGCCCACCGCAAGCACCAGCAGCCAGATGTTGGCGTGGGCCAGGGCCAGCCGAAGTTCGGCGACCTTCAAATCCTTCACAAACCACCACAGCAGACCCACGGTGAGCGCAGTGATGGCCAATCCAGACCAGGGAATGTTTGACGTTTGTTTTGCGGACGGCATCACGCGGTAAAGCCCGGGTATTCTAACCCGCGGCTCACGCTAGAATTGACGGTAATTACATGGGAAAACGAGAGTTATTGATTGCGGCGGCCTTCCTGATTGTCGGGGTCATCGTCTTCCAGGTCACGGCCCCGCCCAAGACGGGCTCGTCGGGCTTCTCGTTCTCAAACATCTTCAACGAGATGCGTCGCGAGGTTCGGGGCAACCCCGGCCGTGCCAACGCCACGCATACCCAGACCCTTCCGGTCGGGGCCGACGTCCGCGAACTGCGCATTCTGAAGGTCGCGCGTGGGGTGACGGTGATTGGCGAGGATCGTACGGACATTGAATACGTCCTCACGGTTTCGTCCAACGGCCCCGACGATGCGATGGCGAAGGCGTATGTGGACAAGACGATGTTTGAGCGAGACGACGTGGCAGATTCGATGGTCTTGCGGGTGACGTATCCGGACGAAGGCAGTCAGGACACCTCGGCCGTCATCAAAGTGCCGTCCCGCCTGGCCGTGCGCGTGGAAAACAGCATCGGGGTGACGATGACCGGGATCGCAGCCGCTCATATTGAAGCGGCACGGGGCGAAATCAAGCTGACCGACATCGCCGGTGCCGTCACCGGGGCCCATCAGGATTCTGACGTCACCATCACCAACGCGAAGTCCGTGAAGATGCGCCTGTTGCGGCTGCGCAGCCGCTTCGAACAGGTGAGCGACGGGTTGACCCTGGACGTGCGTGATGGTGAATGCACAATTGCCAAATCTGGCGGCGCCGTTGAAATCGACGCCCAGCGTGCCGAAATCACGCTGACCGGACATACGGGCCCGTCGATTGTGCGCGGCACCGACGGCCGCGTGGTGCTCGATGGCCCGGCAGCCGAGAGCAAAGTGGATATGCGCCGCGCTGAAGTGGAAGTGACGATGGCACAAGGTGTGCCGGTCACGATCATCACGACCGACCAGACGGCGCGCGTGATCGTGAAGGACACTGCGTCATTTGAGCTCGATGCCCTGACGACGGACGGCAAAATCCAGGCCGCCGACGTCAATCTGACGGCAGAAAAGGTCGGGAACAACACGAAACTTGTGCACACGTTTGGCACAGGGCGTGGCGCGCGCGTGACGATTCGAAATACCCGCGGAGAAATTGTTGTGCGCAAGTAAAAAATGATCTAACCTTCCTGTTCCTTCACGTCATGTCTTCACTGGTCCTCGAAACACATCTCTCTGGTCTCACGTTGCAGCGTCGTGGCAAGGTCCGTGACGTCTACGATTTGGGCGACACCCTTTTAATCGTCGCGACCGATCGCATCTCGGCGTTTGACTACGTGCTGGGTTCCGGCATTCCCGACAAGGGCAAAGTGCTCACGCAGTTGTCGGCGTTCTGGTTTTCAAAAATTGGCGATCTCGTCCCGCACCACATGATTTCGGTGAACGTGGACGACTTTCCCGCCGAGGCGCAGGCCCATCGTGATGTGTTGCGTGGCCGGTCGATGCTCGTGCGCAAGACCAACCCGCTCCAGGTGGAATGTGTGGCGCGTGGGTTCTTGTCCGGCTCGGGCCTGAAGGACTACAACAAGACCGGCGCGGTGTGCGGCATTCCGCTGCCCGCGGGTCTTGTGGACTCTTCCCGCCTGCCGGAACCGATCTTTACGCCGGCCACCAAGGCAGAATCGGGCCACGACGAAAA
>JBKJTD010000292.1:0-5945 GCA_046590915.1 Vicinamibacterales bacterium | reverse complement strand
CTCGCGCTGGGGGGCACAACGTTTGCGGGCGGTCTGTTTCTCGGATTTCTGACGTACGCGTCAGCGTTGTCTGCGCCGTTTACCGGGCAGGTGGCCGATCGCCTCGGTCATCGCCGTGTGCTCATCGTGGTGAGTGTGGTGCTCGCGGCGTTCACGGCCACGTACGCCGTGATCGACAACTACAAAGTGCTGCTGGGACTCGTGTTTGTGCACGGCCTGTTCTGGTCGGCGTTGCTCTCCGCGTCAGGCGCGTACATCACGTCGATCATCCCCGAGAGTCGTCGCGCTGAAGGCATTGGGTATTGGGGCCTCTCGTCGGTGATCGCGCTGGCCGCCGCGCCACCGCTCGGGTTCTGGGTCTATTCGTATGGCTGGGCAGCACTGTGTCTCGAAATCACGGCGCTCAATCTGCTGATGGCATTCATTGCCTGGCGGCTGCCCGACGACCGGGTTCGGGTTTCGGAGCCCGGCAGCTCCGAAGGCACCCGCCCATCGCTGGGTGCGCGTGCACTCGGGCGTGTTGAATGGCCGGTCATGGCGCTCTCAGTCACGATGGCACTTGTTGCCTTCGGGTACGGCGGATTGACGACGTTTTCGGCATTGTTTGCTGACAACCTCCAAGTTGCACCGCGGAGCGTGTTCCTGACTTCGATGGCGATCACGATGCTGGTGGGGCGCCTGACAATGGGCCGACGGCTTGATGCCATGGGGCACCGCACGGTTCTCATCCCGTGTCTGTTGCTGACGGCCACGGGGATGACACTGGTCGCCGTTGCCGAGGGCAGGACGACGCTCGTGGTGGCCGGGCTGGCGTTTGGCTCGGGCTTTGGCCTGTTGTATCCGGCGTACACGGCCTACATCATGAGCCGCATCCCAACCTGGAGACGCGGTGCGGCGTTTGGCGCGATGCTGGCGGCCTTTGACGTTGGAGTCGGTAGCGGGTCTACAGCTCTGGGCTGGCTCATCCATCAGCTGGGTTTCCGACCGGCATTTGGGATCGCGGCCGCGCTCGCGTTCCTCGCTGTGCCGTATTTTCTGTTGGTGGAAAAACGGCTCGGATTCAGGGTGCTCATACGGGGCACTCAAGGGGGTGCTCAAGGGAGCACCCCTTGAGCACCAGCCGCAACTCTCATATCCTTCCCACCATGCTTTCCAAGACTCTGATTGCCACCGGGTTGCTCGTCGCCGTGGCGACCGTCGCGCATGTCACCACGCAATCACAGGTCGCCCAGCCGTCTCCCGCCACCTTGGTGCTGCGCAACGGCAGCATTGTCACGGCGGATGATGCGCGGCCGACCGCGCAGGCGATGGCGGTCAACGGCGACACCATCGTGGCGCTTGGGACCAATGCCGAGATTGCGCGGTATGTGGGACCACAAACGCAGGTGATCGATCTGAACGGGCAGATGGCGATGCCGGGGTTTGTGGAAAGCCACGCGCACTTCAACGGGATCGGGCAGGCCAAACTCGGCCTCGAGCTGATGAGCACCACGAGCTGGGAGCAAATCGTCGGCATGGTGCGCGACGCGGCGGCGAAGGCGCGACCGGGTCAATGGATTGTGGGGCGCGGTTGGCACCAGGAGAAGTGGACGTCGGTTCCACAACCCAACGTCGCAGGATTCCCGCTGCACGAGGCGTTGTCTGCAGCCTCGCCGAACAACCCGGTAGTGCTGACACACGCCAGCGGTCACGCGTCGTTTGCCAACGCAAAGGCGATGGAGCTGTCTGGTTTCACCGCCACGACTGTCGCGCCGGCCGGCGGCGAAATCCTCAAGGACAAGGCCGGCAATCCGACGGGCTTGCTCAATGAAACCGCGATGGGCCTGATTCGCCGTGGCGCAGGCGAGCCGCCGCCCACCGCTGAAGAACGTGAAGCCGAAGCGATGAAAGTCATCGACCTGGCGAGCCAGGAGATTCTTTCGAAGGGCGTCACGAGCTTCCAGGACGCCGGGTCCAGCTTTCAAGATGTCGAACGTTTTAAACGCGCGATCGATACGGGTGTGCTGAAGGCGCGGCTATGGGTGATGATTCGTGGCGGAGGCACTCCCGAGCAGCTCGCAAAGGGACGGCTCATCGACTACGGCAACAAACACCTGACGGTGCGCGCGATCAAGATTTCTGTTGATGGCGCGCTCGGATCTCGGGGTGCCTGGATGCTGGCGCCGTATTCCGATCTGGTCACCAGCTCCGGCCTTGGCCGGGACCTTGATCCCTCCCGTGCAACCGCGCAGCTGGCGATCGATCATGGCTATCAGTTGTGCCTTCACGCCATCGGTGATCGCGCCAACCGTGAAGTGCTCAACGTGTTCGAGGAAGCATTCCGCAAGAACAACCGCAATGGCAAAGACCTGCGGTGGCGCGTCGAACACGCGCAGCACATTCATCGCGACGACATTCCGCGCTTCGGGCAACTGGGCGTGATCGCCGCGATGCAGGGCATCCATGCCACCTCGGATGCACCCTACGTGACGACACGACTGGGTGCGGAGCGCGCCGAAGAAGGCGCGTACGTCTGGCAGAAGTTGATGCAGAGCGGCGCGGTGGTGGCCAACGGCACGGACGCTCCTGTCGAGGACGTCGATCCCATCGCGAGTTATTACGCCACAGTCACCCGCAAGACGGCCGACGGTAAGGAGTTTTTCCCTGGGCAGAAAATGTCCCGCATCGACGGATTGAAGTCCTACACCCTGTGGTCCGCCTACGCGGGCTTCGAGGAGCACCTCAAGGGATCACTGACGCCAGGCAAACTCGCCGACATCACAATCCTGACCAAGGACATCACGAAGGTGCCGGACAACGAAATCCTGGACGCGAAAGTGGTGTACACGATTGTCGGCGGGAAGGTCGTTTACAAAGGACAGTAAGCACAACGAGACATGGAGGGCTGGGAGTTTTCTTTAATAGGAAACTCCCAGTCCCCCATGCCTCGCTGTGAATTCTTAAACGGTTGACAGCTCCCGGTCTTCGCGTCCCCCGCCGGACCGTGGACCCTGGACCCTGTTGGACCCTGGACCGTTGGGTCCCTGATTCGTGGGTCGACCTCCGGGGCGGCCTCCTCCGAAACCGCCTCCGGGCCCCCCCACAGGCGCGCTCACGTGGAGCTTCACCTGATCCATGACGCGCTTGCACGCTGCCCGGAAGCGTGTTTCAAGCGCGGTGGCTTCGTCGCTGGGCACCGGCGCGAGCCGCTGCCAGGCGATCTGCGCCTCGTCCACCACAGTGGCGGCGTTGCGCCACTTCGAATCGTCGGCCTTTTTGCCCATCGCGTTGCTGGCAAGTGCGGAGCGCAGGCGCTCGGCCAGCAGCTCGGTGGCGGACTTGCGCGAGTTGGACGCCGGTTTGGCGTCTTCCTCGATGAGCGCTTCGACCTTGGCCAGCAGTTTCTGCATGCGCCCAATGATGGCGGCCGGGTCGAGGTCGGTGCCGGCAAACGCGACTGGAAACTTCTGCGTGAGCGTCGCGAGTGACGCCTTCCAGCGTTCCTGCAGCGCCTTGAGCGCCTCGCTTGGTGCCGGCGGGTTCTTCTGCATCATCGTCCGGAGGTTCTGCACCTGATCAGCGAGATCGGACGGCGCTTCGTCGATAGCGGCGAGGCTTTCAAGCGAGGCCACCAGCTGTTCGTATTCGGCGATCTTGCCGGCGAGGGCGATCTTGTGCCGGTTGTGGTACCGCTCGAAGAACAGATCAGCGGCCGCGCGGAACCGGTTCCACACCACCTCCGACTTGTTGCGACGCACCGGGCCAATCGTCTTCCAGTCGGCCTGCATGCGCTTCAACTCGTTGGACGCGGCATCCCAGTCGGTCGACTCGGTGAGCGCCTCAGCACGGGCACAGAGTGCCTCTTTTTTCTCGAGGTTGTCGGTCCACTCCTTCTTCTTGGACGACAGGTCGTCGCGTCGTCGTGTGAAGAAGGTGTTGCACGCCGTACGGAAGCGCTGTGCGAGATCGCGGGCGGCATCACGCGGCACGGGACCTACGGTCTGCCAGTCGGTCTGGAGCTCCTGGAATCGTGCGGCCGCCTTGGCCCAATCGGTGGACTCGGCAAGTTTTTCCGACTCTTCAACGATCGACTGCTTGCGTTCGAGATTGCCGCCGCGCTCCTCGCGCAGCTTGCTGAAGTACACCTCGCAGCGGCTGCGAATGAAGTCGGTGGCTGTCTTGAAACGATCCCAGAGTCGCTGCGCTGAATGACGTGGCGCATCGGCCACTTCCTGCCAGCGCAAATGGAACTCACGGAGCGCCTTGGCCGTGGCGGCCAGTTCAGACGTCTTGCCGGCTTCTTCATCCGCCTTGAGCGACGCGACGATCGCTTCGGCCATGGCGATCAGCTGTTCCTGCTGCTGGGCGTTGGCGAAGCGGCGCCATTCGTCCATGTCTCGCAGTTGTTTGACCTTCGGCGCGACGGCTTCCTGCTGTGCGCGCACCGCGGCGATGGCGTCGCCCAGTTCCTTTGAGCCCTCACCGCTGCCGGCTTCGTCGAGCGCGGTGGCCAGGTCGCGCATGAGGCGTTCTCCTTCGCGCAAGGTGACGGTCTCGGCCTCGACGACGCGTTTGGCGCGTTCGGTGAGGCGCTGGAGTTTGGTGGCCATGTCGAGCTTCGCCTGGGCGGCGGTTTCCCGAGTCGCCGCCTCACGCGCCTCAAAGGCACGCGAGACGAGGCTCAGGCGATCCGCCAGGTCGGTGGCTGGCCGTGAGGCACCGGCGAGACTGTCCACGAGCGCGCTGGCTTCACGTGCAAGGGACTTCCACCGGGCTTGGGACGCACCATCTTCACGGGCGGGCAGGGTTTCAGCTTCAACGACCAGTGTTTCAAGAGTGGCGCGATGTTCAATCAGCGACGCACCCAGCGCGTGCCGTCTCCGGCTGGAGGCGACCGCGGCGGCGAAACGTTCGTTCACGCGTGCGGCATCGGGACCGTTGCCGACCAGCGGCGACAAGGACGCCCATTCCTCTTCGATTGGTGCGAGTTGTTCGAGGATGTCATCGCCCTCGATTGTTTCCACGCGTTGGCACAATGCCTCGCGCGAGGCGAGCGCTTCACCGCGCTGGCGCGCCATTTCGGCCGCCGCTTCCACTTCGCGGCGCCGGCCGGCGATGAGTCCTCGAACGGCCGTGGCCCCGGCGGCGAACCGTGCACTGGCGGCCTGATCGGACGAGCCGACGGCCTGCCACGCCGATTCGAGCCGCGCCAAATCCGCTTCGGATCGGTCCGGATCGACGACGAGGGTCGCGCCTTCGACGGCATCACACAACAGCGTTTCCTGACGACGGCGTTCTTCATCGGCGGCGCGACGCGCGGTTTCCGCGTCTTCAATCGCCTGCAGCATCGTGCGCGCCCGCTTGGCGGCTGATTTTTGCTGCGTGCGCGCTTCGATGGCCTTCAGCTGCGCCACATCCGGGTTGGTCGCATCCACCACACGGTCAAAGGCCGTCAAGGCGACATCCTTGTGATCGCTGTTGAGTACCGTGTCCAACAGTTCGTCGGCCGAGGTCACGCGCGCCACGGCGGCAAGCGCGATTGCTTCGACCTTGGCATGCCGGGCCACCGCGCCAAGCGCCCGATCATCAGACAAACCGGCCAGCGCAGCCGTGCGCACCGCATCGGACGACTCGGCCTGCGCCGACTTGGCGATCTGGGCCAGACGACGGCTGTCCGTCAATTTGGAGATGGCACGTGTCGCGCTCGCAGCGTCTGATGCGTCCATCGCCAGTTCCACAAGCCGATCTGCCGCAGCATCCTTGACCGACGCGTCCGAATCGGCCACGCAGCGTCCCAGCACCTCAGGATCGGCGATCCGGCTCACTGCGGCACGCCGCACCTTGGCATCCGGGTCCGAGTCTGTGAGTACGGCCAGTTCACTGTGGTCGTCGAGTTCACGCACCGCCTCGAGGCGAACGGCGGGGTCAGCGTGTTTCCAACGGGGCTGCGGCTTGAGTTTGTCGAG
>JBKJTD010000219.1:0-3934 GCA_046590915.1 Vicinamibacterales bacterium | reverse complement strand
CGGCCCAGCTCGCGCTGAATCGCCTTCATCTTTTCGTTGAGGTAGTACTCCTTCTGGGCCTTCTCCATCTGCTTCTTCACGCGAGACTGGATACGGCGGTCCACCTGGAGCTTGTCGACCTCGGCCTCAAGCACGGCCACGATGCGGCCAAGGCGCTCGAGCGGCGCCACGATTTCAAGCAGGTTCTGCTTTTCTTCGACGCCGACCTGCAGATGCGCAGCAATGGTGTCGGCCAGGCGGGACGGGTCGTCCACGCGCACGGCCGCGATCATCGCGTCGTACTGCAGCGTGTTGGAGAGCTTGACGTACTGTTCGAACAACGTGACCACGCGGCTCATGACGCCTTCGGCGTCGGTCGCGCTCTCGGCCTTGCGCGGCAACACCTTGATGGTGACGCGGTAAAACCCCTTGTCTTCCTTCCACTCGACCGCGCGCGCGCGTTCAACACCTTCCACCAGCACCTTGATGTTGCCGTCCGGCAACTTCAACGACTGGACAATGTTGGCCACGCAGCCCATCGTGTAAATGTCCGCCGGCTGCGGATCATCGATGGCCGCATCATGCTGCGCCGCGAGGAAGATCTTCTTGTCGGTCGCCAACGCATGCTCCAGCGCACGCGTCGACGACGGCCGTCCGATCACGAACGGCATCATCATGTGCGGGAACACGACGACGTCCCTCAAGGGGACAATTGGCAGGGTCTCGTACTGATCCATGCGTCAGCCAGCTTTCTCCATGACCGTGATGGGTTTCTCTTTCGACTCTACCACCTCACGGGTGATCACACACTCGCGAATCTTCTTCTGACCGGGCAGCGTATACATGAGGTCCAGCATGATGTCTTCGATAATCATGCGAAGGCCTCGCGCGCCGATCTTCCGCTGCAGTGCGAGCTCCGCGATCGCTTCCAGCGCATCGTCGGTAAAGCGGAGCTTGACGTTTTCGTAGTCGAACAGTTTCTGATACTGGCGCGTGATCGCATTACGCGGCTCGGTCAGTATTTGGATGAGCGCCGGCTTGTCCAATTCGTGAAGCGTGCCGACCACCGGCAGACGTCCCACAAACTCGGGGATGAGCCCGTACTTGATGAGGTCCTGCGGCTCCACCTGTTCGACGAGAGTCGCGCCCTCTTTCACGTTGGCCTTCAGGTCGGCCTTGAAGCCCAGGGTCTTGCGGCCCAGTCGGCGGGCGATCTGTTTGTCGAGGCCGACAAATGCGCCACCCACGATAAAGAGGATGTTGCTCGTGTCGATCTGGAAGAATTCCTGGTGCGGATGTTTGCGTCCGCCCTGCGGCGGCACATTCGCGACCGTGCCTTCAAGAATCTTGAGCAATGCCTGCTGTACGCCTTCGCCCGACACGTCGCGCGTGATCGACGGGTTTTCGTCCTTGCGGCAGATCTTGTCGACTTCATCGACGTAGATGATGCCCTGCTGGGCCTTCTCGATGTCGCCACCGGCCGCCTGCAGAAGCTTGAGGATGATGTTCTCGACGTCTTCGCCGACGTAGCCCGCTTCGGTGAGTGTGGTCGCGTCGACAATCGTGAACGGCACCGAGAGCAGACGTGCGAGCGTCTGCGCGAGCAACGTCTTGCCGGTACCCGTCGGGCCGATCAGCAGGATGTTCGACTTGCTCAGCTCGACCTCGTTGCGCCCCTTTGAAGCTTTGGCAATCTCCAGCCGCTTGTAGTGGTTGTAGACGGCCACCGAGAGTTTTTTCTTGGTCTGGTCCTGGCCGATCACGAACTCGTCAAGAAACTTCTTGATCTCCATCGGCGTCGGCAGGCTGGTGCGAACGCTGCTCTTGTCGAACTTGTTGTCGTCCGCGATGATGTCGTTGCACACCTCGACGCACTCGTCGCAGATAAAGACCGTCGGACCCGCGATGAGTTTGCGGACGTCGTTTTGATCCTTATTGCAGAACGAACAACGGAGAATGTCGGTCTCGCCGGCTTTTTTGGTCATGGAACCCTTCTACTAGACCCTGCGGTCGAGGACATCATCGATAATACCGTAGTCCTTCGCGTCGCTTGCCCCGAGGATGTAGTCGCGATCGGTGTCGTTCTGAATCTTCTGTAATGTCTGGCCCGTGTGGAACGCCAGGATTTCATTGAGCCGCGCGCGCATCCGCAGGATTTCCCTGGCGTGAATATCGATGTCGCTGGCCTGGCCCGCCAGGCCCGTCATGTGGGGCTGGTGAATCAGGATGCGCGAGTTGGGCAGCGAGAACCGCTTGCCCTTGGCCCCTGCCGCCAGGAGCACCGCTGCCATCGATGCCGCCTGCCCGATGCAATAGGTCTGCACTGCAGGTTTGATGAACTGCATCGTGTCGTAGATCGCCAGCCCGGCCGTAATGGAACCGCCGGGGCTGTTCACATACAGGAGGATGTCGCGTTCCGGATCCTCGGCTTCGAGGAACAACATCTGCGCAATCACCAGGTTGGCGATCTGGTCATCAATCCCCGTGCCGATGAAGATGATGTTGTCCTTCAGCAGGCGCGAAAAGATGTCGTAGGCGCGTTCGCCGCGGTTCGTCTGTTCGACGACCATCGGAACGAGTTGGGCGTGGGGAGTGGGCATAGATAAGGTCAAAAGGACAGAGGCTGAAAGTTAAAGGTACGGACGCGCCTTACCCGTTGCTGATGCTGGCTTTCTCCAAAAGCCATGTGACGGTCTTTTCGCGACGAATCCCCGAACGGATGCGGCTGACGCCGCCTTCCTTCTCGAGTTTGGCGCGGACGGCGGCTGATGTGCGGCCCGACGTTTCCGCGAACTGCTCGATCTCCTTCGCGACATCCTCGTCGGTCGCGTCAAGCTGTTCACGTTTGGCGATCTCGTCAAGCACCAGCGTGCTCTTGACGGTTTCGGCCGACGGTTCCTGCTGACGCTCGCGGAACTCCTGCCAGTCGACGCCCGCCTTCATCGGGTCCACGCCCTGGTCCATCAGCCGGCGCACAAATTCTTCAAGCCGGCGATCTATTTCCCGGTCGATCAGCGCCGAGGGCACAGCGGACTTCATCCGTGCGGCGAGATTCTGCAACAGGTCGTGCCGCACCTTGTGATCGGCCTCGTGCTCGGCTTCGTGCTGGAGGTCGTGCTTGATGCGTTCCTTCAAGGCCTCCACCGTCTCCACGTCGCTTACCGTCTTGGCAAACTCGTCGTTGAGCTCCGGCAACTCCTTGCGGCGCACTCCTTTTATCGTCGCGTGGTAGGCCACCGTGGTGCCGGCCAGCTCCGCCGGCTGGTAGTCAGCCGGGTATTCGACCGTGAAGTCGCGCTCCTGGTCCGCCGTCACACCAGTGAGATGCTCGTCGAAGCCCGGAGGATTCGCGGGGTTGCCCAATTCGATCGAGACGTTCTGCATGGGCTGGGACGCTTCAGGCGCGGCCGCGGCGGCATCATCACCCTGCGGCGTCCGAATCAGGTCCATCAGGACGGCGTCGCCGGCCGCGGCGGGGCGGTCTTCCACGGGATGCCATTTCACCGCGCGCTCACGCAAACGCTCGAGCAACGCATCCACCGCGCCCACTTCAAGCACGGCCGGCGGCTTGTTGAGCGAAATCCCGGTGTAATCACCCGGATCAATCGGCGGCAGAGTCTCAAAATGCGCCAGAAACTTAAGCGGCTGACCCTCTTCAAGGACCACGTCCTTGATATCGGGCGTCGAGACGGGTTCCAGACCTCGTTCCCGCAGGGCTTCGTCCACCAGCCGCGGAATCAGGTCGTTGGCCACGTCGTAGAGAATCTGGTCCTTGTACCGCTGCTTGATGACGGTCGTGGGCACTTTGCCCTGGCGGAAGCCGGGCACGCGGGCCTTACGCCCGTAATCCTGGGCCACTCGCTGAATTTCGGTGGAAACGGTGTCGCTGGGCACCTCAAAGGACAGGTGTTTCTGGGTCTCGGAAATCTCGGTCAGTTCAGTCTTCATCTGGATC
>JBKJTD010000170.1:0-13251 GCA_046590915.1 Vicinamibacterales bacterium | reverse complement strand
GACGCCGACGAGCAGGGCTGCGGCCACTCCGACCGCAGCAATCAGGTTCTTCTTGGTCATCTCGGTGTTCCTTCCAACTGCAACGGCATGCCAGTGAGACGCTCCACATACGTCACGGCAACATGAAAACGCGTCAGCGCGTCAAGGTGGCGACGGTGCGAGTCCGTCAGTGTGCGTTGGGCGTCGAGCACTTCGAGCAATCCGAAGCGCCCGAGTTGGTAGCCTTCCTGCACCGCGTCAAAGACGGCCTGCGCGGATGGGATCACCATGGTGCGAAGCACCGTGACCGCGTCAGCGGCGCTTGCGACGTCGCGATACGCGGCGGCCAGGCGCGACCGCATATCTAGGCTCACGGCGGCGGCTTCCGCACGAGCCCGTTCGACATCGGCTTCGGCGGCGCGAATGCCGTCCCGGTTGCGGTCGAACCAGGCAATCGGAATCGTGGCGCCGACGAGGAAGGCGTTGCGGCCTTCGCTGGTAAACCGGCGGTACCCGGCCGACACCGTCACGTCCGGCACCTTCGTCGATCGCGCGAGCGCCAACAAGGCGACACGCTGTTCGATCTCGCCGGTCCAGCGGGCCTGCTCGGGCGTCTTCGGCAGTGCCGCCGCAAGCGACTCAAACGACGGCAGGGCTGGCATGGCAAGAAAGGCTCCCACCGCCTGCGTGAACATCGCCTCAGCACTACCCCACAGTGCCGCGAGTTGACGACGACGCGCGTCGAGCGTGTGACGGGCTTCGTCGTGTTCGATCCGGGCGGTCGCGACCAGGACGTCCGCTCGGGTCGACTCAATGGGCGACACGACGCCGGCTGTGACGCGATCGCCCACGACATTGCGGACCTGTTCGGCCAGCGTCAGTGCCGCCGTTGTCTGTTGCACGGCGTCCTGGGCCGCGAGCACGCCAATAAACGCGGTCGTCACCTGGGTCAAGACGTCCAAACGGGCCGCTTCGTAATCCCAGCCCGCGAGAGCGGCCGTCGCTGATGCCACGTGTTGCCGTGCGGCCCGCTTGGCGCCCAGTTCAACAACGTGCCCGAGCTGCAGTGTGGCGTGTGGTTGGACGGTGGGGCCGCCTGCCCCGATGTCTTCAATAGTGCCTGACACCGTCGGGTTGATGCGGCGCCCGGCCTGCAGCGTGCGCGCCTCCGACGCTCGTCGTCCCCAATCAAATGAGCGGAGCGCCGGACTGTGCTCGAGCGCGAGCGCCACCGCGTCGCGCAGTGTGATGGGGCCTGCGGGCTGCTGAGGCGGGGCGGACTGGGTGCCGACGAGGGCTCCTGAGCCGATCCACAGCGCCGCGATCGAGATGACAAACGTTCGGGTCATGCGTCTACTGGACCTGTGACAAAGGCGGCGGCGACAATCGGGCCGCAGCGCGTAGCTGTTTCATGAGACACCACGCGGCTCGTGCAAACGCGCATGCGTGTCGTGACGATGAGACTTGGCGGGATCTAGCGGGGCGGCCCGCGCAACGCGGGCCCCGTTGTGGGGGGATCGTCGGGGAGGTGCGACGCGTGATTCACCGTGTCACATGAAAGCGCGTGACTGGCGGATGGCAGGGCCGAAGTCTCACAGGCCATGAGCCACGGTGTCTCAACAGCCACTGGGAGCGAGGCTGACATCGGCGTGAGCGCGGGACGCCAGGCGGCAACCGGAAGTGAAACGGTCGCCGTCTCCGACAAGGGCCACTCCGGGGCCGGCACATCTGAATGCTGCCCATCTGGTGAATGCTGCCCGTTGTGATGGGGTTCGGCGGGCTCCGCGTGGCGGTGCACTTGCCGACCCTCGTGATGTTCGTTTGAGTGTCCGCTGTCGGTATGCAGGTGCGCGTAGACAGCCGTCGCAGCGTTGACGGGCAACGCGAGGCACACGGAGAGAACCAGGCCGAGGCGGATCACCTGTGGGCGATCTTGGGGGACAACTACGTTGGAAGTCAACCATGCCAGGCACTGGCCCCGGGTACAATCGTTGCGTGCCGGCCTCGTCCACCAGTTGCGACATCATCATCATCGGCAGCGGCGCAGGCGGCGGCACGGTCGCGCACCAACTCGCGGGGCACGACGCGAAGGTGCTGGTCCTTGAGCGGGGCGACTTCATCCCGCAAGAAGACGGCAATCGCGACCCCGTCGTCGTCTGGCGGGAACTCAGGTATCGGACTCGCGAACGATGGATGGACGCGGACGGCAAGGCGTTTGTGCCGTATTCGCATTACAACGTGGGCGGCAACAGCAAGTTCTGGGGCAGCTCGCTCTTTCGGCTGCGACGCGAAGACTTCGGCGCCCTTGAACACATCGACGGCACCTCTCCGGCGTGGCCCATTACCTACGACGATTTGGCGCCGTACTACGACCTCGCAGAGCGGATGTATCACGTGCATGGCCAGACTGGGCAGGATCCGACCGAGGGTGATCGTCCACCCTTCCCGTATGCCCCTATCCCGCACGCGCGGCTCATGATGGAACTGACGGAGGGCATGCGCAAACAGGGACTGCATCCGTTTCACCTCCCGCTTGGACTCATCAATCCCGGCGAACCAGGCGGGTGCATCTTGTGTGCGTACTGCAACTCGTTCCCGTGCCAATACCACCGCAAGAGTGACGCCGAGGTGTGCGCACTCACTCCTGCACTGAGACACCCGAACATTACGCTCTGGACCAATACCTTTGCCGAGCGGCTCATCACCGCTCCCACGAGCAAGACGGTAGTGTCGGTGGATGTCCAGCGCAATGGTGTGCGGGAGCGTCTGACGGCCTCACGGTTCATCGTCTCGTGCGGCGCGGTGAACTCCGCGGCGCTGCTCCTGCGCTCCGCCACCGACACTCATCCCGATGGACTCGCGAACTCATCGGGTCTGGTCGGCCGCCGCTACATGGCGCATTTGGCGACGATGATGGAAGCGTTCCATCCGTTTCGTCCCAACGACACGGTGTTTCAGAAGACGGTGGCGCTCAACGATTTCTATTTCAAGGGTGCACACGGTCCGTACCCGCTCGGACAGATTCAGTCACAGGGCCGTGCGTATGGCGTGCAGGCCCAAACGGTGGTCCCGTGGATTCCGTTGTGGATGTATGACGCCTGGATGTCGCGCGCGGTGGACTGGCTCGCGATGACCGAGGATCTGCCGAAGTTCGACAACCGCGTCACCGTGGGTGCCGACGGCCAGATCCAGTTGCACTACCGGCCCAACAACGTGCGCGCACACCGGCAGCTGGTTGCGAGAGCGAAAAAGATGCTGCGCGACCTGGGCTATTGGGTGGTGCTCGGTTACTCGCACAACCGGTCGAACACGACGCACCAATGTGGCACACTCTGTTTCGGCGCGGATCCTGAACACTCAGTCCTCGATACCTACTGCCGCACACACGACGTCGACAATCTGTTCGTCATCGACGCATCGTTTTTCCCTTCGTCGGCCGCCGTCAACCCGGCGTTGACCATCGTGGCGCAGGCGTTGCGCGCGTCGAAACATCTCGTGGAGACCTTATGAGAGCCCGTTCATTCAGTCACGTCGGCATCACGGTGTCGGACTTCAACAAGGCCGTGAAGTTTTATTGGGAAGTGTTTGGGTGCCCGCTGGTCGCGGCCGGTGACACGCCGCCCTCGCGTATCAAGGCCTTCTTCGGCGTGGACGCCGCGGATCCGACGTTGAAGATCGGCTGGATCCGCGCGCCCGGCGGCGGTGTGATGGAGATTTTCGAATTCAAGCCGCAGTTGCCGCTGGAGCCGACCACCTGGCATCGCGTCGGCATCACGCATATCTCGTTCAACGTGAAGAACTGCCACAAGTGGCACGACTACCTCGTCAGCAAAGGCGTCGAGATCGTCAGCCAGCCCGAGCAGTCACCACGCGGGCACTGGTTCTTTTTTGTGAAGGACATGGACGGCAACCTGATCGAGCTCATCGATCTGCGCATCCGCCACTACGTGCTCAACTGGCTGGGGCCGTTGGGTGGATTCCTGTTCAGGCGGGGCATGTACAAAAAGTACTACCAATAAGAGATTCACAGCGAGACGTGGAGGACTGGGAGGTTTTTTTTAAAAAAGGCTCTCAGTCCTCCACGCCTCGTTGTGATTTCCTCCAGAGCGGCGGACCTGAAGGTTACGCCCTACGTTTTGCGCCGGCGAAGCGTCTGTGCAATCGTCGCCGTACGATAGACGGCCGTGCCCAGCGCCCCGACGGCGATGAGCGTCACTGCGTAGAACAGCAGCGTCCCCGGCGCCCAGCCCAGACGCGATGCGGCCGTGCTGTCGAACAGGCCTGCCAAGGCAAGCACGACCAAGCGTTCGGCGCGCTGCATGACGCCGCCGGCCCCGGTGACGCCAACTGCTTCGCCCCGCGCGCGGGTGTAACTGACGAGCAGTGACGCGCTGATCGCGAGTAACGTGACCGCTGCGCCCACGCGGGTGTCGGCCAGAAACCACGCGACACCGACAAACGCGAACACCTCCGCGAAGCGATCCAGCGTCGAATCCATGAATGCGCCGTAACTGTTGGCGATGCCGCGCGCACGCGCAATGCGTCCGTCGAAGATGTCGGCCAGGCCGCCCAGCAGCACCAGCCATCCTGCCAGCGACATCTCGCCGACCGCAAAGGCCCAGCCCGCGCCGGCGCCAAAGACGACGCCAAGGTAGTTGAAGAGGTCCGGCGAAATACGCGCTCGAATCACTGCGCGTTCGACCGGGCCGATGGTCCACATCAACCAGTCGCGCACCCAATATCCAAGCAGAACCGAAGCACCGCGCCGCGCAACGTCAGCATCACGGGGCTTGCCCCGACGAAGCCACGCGTAGGCGGGCATCGACGCCAGCGCGGCGGCTACCAGTGAGAGAGCGATCACGTCCACTGAAGTCACGGCGTCTATTGTCGCTTCTGCGGGCGCGTCCAGATGAACCGAATCACGCGGGGCCAGAGGAAGACGAGCGGCCAGCGCTTTTCCTTTTCGGTCAACTCCACCTTCGCATTTCCGCTCCGCTCAACCTTGCGGACGATGTAGTCGAGCCAGCCTTCGTAGAGCACCACGTGTTTGAGGAGTCGAACGGTCGCGCGCAGTTTGCTGTGATGAAAGTAGATCCGCACACGCAGACGCTGCGCGGCAGAAGGCGGCGCGACCAACCGGTAGGTGTCAGGTCCATCCGAAGCCAGACGTCCCGCGGCCACCTCCCGGTCAAGCACCGTGCGGTAGACCGGCCCAAGTGTCTCCATCTGGGCGTTGGCCAACGTCCGCGCGTGGTCCGCCGACTCCGGCCGGATTTCCCCGGACACCGATCGCCGCAGCGCCGTCACGAGGTATTCCTCCACCGTAAAGCGATCGGGCAGGGTCGGAGCGACCCACCGCAGCGTGTGCGCGCGCACTGAGGCCAACGCGTCATTGACCGCGGCCGCACTTCCCTCATCGCGGGTCCACGACAATACGACGCGTTGCATGAGCCGGCCCTGACAGAAGTGATCCCAGGCCCGCGGTGAACACGCCCATTGCAGGTGCGCCAGCGAGATCACACAGCACTTCGCTCGTCGGCCTGCCCCACCACCGAGAGGCTGGGTGACCGCAATCACGTTGGGCGGCAGGCGATTGGCCAACGCCGTCGCCAGACCAGGGCTGTAGCTGGTGCCGATGTGCGCCTTGAGGGATGTATACGCGTCGCGATATCGGTCGACGATGACAAAAAAATCGAAAGCGCTGTCCGCAGCTGGCCGGCGGCCCTGCGCGTGGGAGCCGTAGTGGATGACCGCGACAGTGGACGGGCCAAATACCTGCGCCAGATAGGCCGACAGGTCCTCGGCGGTGGTGTCAGGCCCCATCGGCCCGCCGCATCTCGGCCAGCGCCGTCACCATTTCGCTGCGGACCCGAGCCATAAACGCCTGAATCTCCGTCTTATCCGCCGGGGGTTGGAACGGGCCCAGGATTCGGACCCGCGCCCGGACCGTCGACAGATTGAAGAAGGTGTCTTTCAAGGTCCTGGATTTCCACATGCCGTCACCAACCGCACAATACACGGGGCGTTGGGTCCGGTTGAGAACGACTTGAAGGCCCCCGGGCATGAACGGCAAGATGTCCCCGTCCCTGGTGCGGTGCCCCTCGGGGAAAATGAGCAAGGACGCGTCGCCGGCATCGACGCGTCTGGCGGCGTCCAAAATACCGGCCAGGTCGGCCTTCCGGTGCTCAGGTGTCTGAGAAACCAGGGGGTTACCGGCTGACCGCAGATAGGCCGATACTCCTGGAATGCCTTTGGCGTAGCGGCGGCGGCCCGGAATCAGGGGCAACGGGCCGGGCATGATCGACAAACCGATGGGAATGTCGATTATCGATTGATGGTTCATAATGACGACGCAACTTTGGGGGGGGATGTGACCATCCACCCTGATGCGGACGCCACCAAGGACCCGCAAGAGGCGAAGGGTGATTCGGGCCTGCAACCGAATCCAGGAGGCAAAGAGACGGGGGGCTGAGGCCGGCGACAACCACGCCATCGGAAAGATGACGAGCCGTTGCAGCAGCCCCATGAAAAAGATCAGATACAGCAGGAAGACCAGCAGGAACAGAAAAGTTCGCCCCCCCCGGATCCATCCCCACGCTCCGGTCACGGAGGGCTCGGCGGCGGCAGGGTGAGGATTTCGGCGGAGATGAGGCATGGCCAGCGACACTAAAGGTACAACCGAAGCGCCCCCCACAGCGGATGGGGCGACCGAGAACGTTTACGACTACAGCAATTTCTATTATTCCTCCAGCGACGACCTGTTCGCGATTTTTGAACCGTACGACGAGTGGTGGTACGGCAGCGCACGCAAGAGCGGGTACTACCTGTTCTCGCAGCCGATGTCGACGCGCCCGGGTCCGAAGATCAACCTGGAGGATCAGCTCACACACGAACACCGCGAGCTGATGAATCTGGCCTCGTACAACTACCTTGGCCTCTCCTACCATCCCGAGGTCATTGCCGCGGCCAAGGCCGCCCTCGATACCTACGGCCTGGGCGCCGCCGGCTCCCCGATTCTCAGCGGCACCATGGACCTGCACCTCACGCTGGAGCGTGAGCTGGCGGCCTTCAAGAAAAAGCCCGCAGCGATGGTCTTCCCGACCGGCTACAGCACCAATGTCGGTCTGCTCTCGGCGCTCCTGCGCCCGGGCGACTGGGCCATCATGGACCAGAACGTCCACGCCAGCATCGTCGACGGCGTGATGATGTCGAAGGCCAATGCGCGGTTCTTCCGGCACAACCGGCCCGACGATCTCGAAAAGAAGCTCAGGGGGACGAGCGGAAAACGGCTCGTGATTCTTGAAGGCGTATATTCGATGGACGGCGACACGGCGCGGCTGCCCGAACTGGTGGCGATTGCCAAGGCCGCAGGCGCGCGCGTGATGATCGACGAGGCGCACTCGGCGTTTGTTTACGGTGACAATGGTCGTGGTGTGGCCGAGTCGTTTGACCTCGAAGATCAGGTCGACATCCACGTCGGCACGTTCTCCAAGGCGCTCGGCGGGCAGGGCGGATACGTTGCCGGCTCGCAGAGCCTCTACAACTACCTGATGGGTTTTGCGCGGTCGCGCGTGTTTTCGTGCGCGCTGGCGCCGGCCGTGACGGCCGGTGTGCTCGCGGCGTTGCGCGTGGCGGCACGTGAACCGCAGCTGCGCACCACGCTGTGGACCAACGTGGCGCATTTCCGCAAGCTGATGAGCGACGCGAGCGTTGACGTCGCCGAGTCCACGTCACAGATCATTCCGATCATGATCCGCAACGATCGCAAGATCCTGGGCGTCGCCCAGGCGCTTCAGCGCGCGGGGTTGTATCTGCAGCCCATCATTTATCCAGCCGTTGCGAAACACCGGTCGCGGTTCCGCGTCTCGATTTCCGCAACCCATTCCCCCGAACAACTCAACAAGGCGGCCGCGATCCTGGTGGACACGCTGCGAGCTGAAGGAGTGCTGTGAAGCCAGGTCAGGTGCAATACGCGTATCGTCACGCCATCGGCGGGTTCTTTGAATTCCCCACGGAAAATGCCCGGAAACTGCTGCCGGCTCATCTGCATCCGGTGGAGCCACATCACGGCCAGAGTGTGTTGTCGGTGATGGCGTTCGAGTTCACCAGCGGGTCGATCGACAACATCGGCCCGTACGGTGAGCTGGTCTTGTCCGTGCACGTCGCGCCCCGTATCGAAGCGGGGCGGCCGATGGCCCGGGCGGCGTTTTACCCGTTCCTGGTCGGCACGACGACGAAGGACTCGCGCGAACACGCCATCGCCCGCTGGCACCTGCCGCACTTCATGGCCGACATCGACATGGCGTTTGCCGTGGGAGACAGGGACATCACGGTCGCCGCGTCGCACGGGGGCACGCCGATCCTCGACCTGCACATCACCGACTACCAGTGGGGACCGGTCGAGCATTATTACCAGGCGTTCATGCACGACACCTCCGGGTCCTACATGGCGCAAATGGCGTTGCGCGGCGCGTTCAGCGAGAACGAAGAGGAACGCGGCAGCATCGAGCTGCATCCTCACGCCTTCACACAGGGGCTCGTCACCGACGACGTGAACACGACGCCGTTCCGCGAGTTGTGGATGCGTGACGGCACGCAGACGTTCGACCCGCTCGACACCCTTCACACCGGCGCGCGGTAATGCCCTCGCGCGTCTGCGTCATCGTCAATCCCGCGGCCGGGCGGGGGCGGGGTGCGCGTGCCCTGCCTGCGGTGCGTGAGGCCTTTGCTGCGGTGGGTGTCACCGATGTGCGACTCACGACCGGCAAGGCCGACGAACGAGTCATCGCGACACACGCGATTGCCGACGGTGCGACCACACTGGTCGCCGTGGGTGGTGACGGTACCTGGAGCAACGTGGCCAACGGGCTGCTCGCGTCTGGCGCCGGTGAGACCGTTCGCCTCGCCGTGATCGCCGCGGGCACCGGGAACGACTTTGCCAAGACGGTCGGCGCACCCGCAACGGATTTTGCCGCGACTGCCCGTCTGGTGGCCGATGGCGTCGAGACACGCGTGGACGTCGGCCACATCGAAGATGCGTATTTTCTCAACATCGCCGGCTTTGGTTTCGACATCGCCGTGCTCGAGGACATCCCGTCGATTCCTTACCTCAAGGGCGACGCGGTCTACATCGTTTCGGCGCTGCGGCAACTGGTTGGCTACGGCGGTGTGGACATCGACATCACGTCGCCCAAGGGACGCCGCGGTGTGACCCGGCACCTGATGCTGATCCTCGCCAACGCGAAGAACTTCGGCGGCGCATTCAAAATCGCGCCCGATGCCTCACTGACCGACGGCGCGCTTGACGCCATTTCCATTCTCGATGCCTCCGCGTGGCGGCGCCTGAAATTGTTTGGGGCAGCTGCCCGCGGCACCCACATCGGGCAGCCCGAGGTGGTGACCGAAACCGCGGCTGCCTTCACGATTCACTTCCCGACACCGCCCGCGTATGAGGTGGACGGCGAGTATCACCGTCAGGCTCGCAGTGCGGATGTGCACGTGCGGTGCATCCCCGGCGCGTTGCGCGTGGTGGCGGGTCCCGCGAAATGAACGCCGTCTCGTTTGCCGCGCCCATCCCGACGTATCTGGCCACGTTGGTGGCTGGACGCGTCTCGGAGTCTCTGCTCGTGGGGCCGCACGCGTGCACACGCTACGGCGTGGTGCCCACCCCGGAACTGCCCGGCCCCGACTGGGTTCGCATCCGCACACGTCTGGGAGGCATCTGCGGCAGTGACCTCGGCATCGTCGGCCTGGCCACCAGTCCGTCAACGTCACCATTTTCATCGTTTCCGTTTGTGCTTGGTCACGAACTCGTGGGCACGATCGAGACATTGGGCGCTCATGTGCGGGGGTACGGCACCGGCGATCGTGTGGTTGTCAATCCGCTGTTGTCATGCACGGCTCGTGGAGTGACGCCGACGTGTATCGACTGTGCCGCCGGTCACCCCTCCCGATGCCGGCATTTCACCGACGGTGAACTGCCTGCCGGCATGTTCATCGGCACCACTCGAGGTCTGGGCGGGGGCTGGGGGGAATACTTCGTCGCGCACGTCACGCAATTATTGCGCGTGGGCGAGGACGTGACGGACCAGGCGGCCGTGATGACCGAGCCGTTCGCGTGTTGCGTGCACGCGGTGCGCGGCGCCCTGCCGCTTCCCGGCCAGCGCGCGCTGGTGATCGGTGCCGGCACGATGGGCTTGTTGACCGTCGCCGCGTTGAAAGCGCTCGCACCCGAGGTGACCATTACCGCGATGGCGCGGCATCAGTTTCAGGCCACCCACGCAACGCGACTTGGTGCCGCACGCGTCGTCATGGCGCGCGGCGACTACCTGACTGAACTGGCCGATGCTGCACAGACACGTCTGCTCACGCCGATCATCGGTCGGCCGGTGGGCGTCGGCGGCTTTGATCATGTGTATGTCTGCGTGACCGGCACACGCAGCGTCGAAGATGCGATGCGTGTTACGCGCGCTGGCGGCGTGGTGACTCTTGTGGGCAACGTGAGCACGTTGAACGGACTCGACTGGACGCCCCTGTGGCTCAAGGAGCTGACGTTGCGCGGCATCCTCGCATACGGACATCACGGACACGGGGGATCAAGCGTCAGTGCGTTTCAGGAAGCAGCCGACCTGATCGCCTCCGGTCGCGCGCCACTTGAGAGCCTTGTGACCCACGAGTTCTCACTCAAGGACTACCGCAACGCGCTCGCCGCCGCCCGCGCCAAGGGGTCCGGGGATTCGGTCAAGGTTGTGTTCCGATATTAATGGGGCAATGGGGCAATGGGGCAATTGAAGAGCGCTTGCGTCACGCTGTATTCATTGCCTCACTGCCATTGCCTCATTAGCCCATTGGCCCATTGGCCCATTGCCTCATTCGTAAACAGCCGGCGGCTCAATCTGCGCCGCAGGAGCGCCGCCGGCGTCAGCGCGACCTGATCCCTCCAACCGACTGATGGCGCGGACGTGCATGTCGTGATCGCACAGGATCTGGCAGGACAGCCGCACACCGGTCAGTCCCTTGGCCGCCAGCACGTTCTTCTCCGCCATCGTCATCGTCGTCGGTTCGCCGTCGATAAACTCGACCTTGCATGTGGTGCAGCGGGCTTTGCCACCGCACGCGTGGAGCTGATCAATCTTCGCGTCCTGCTCCAGCGCGAGCACAAGGCGCTTACCGGGTTCAATCTGAAATGTTCCAACGCCGTCAACGGTTAATGCGGGCACTTCGTATCTCCAAACTGGAATCTGAATTTGGTAATCGTTTGTCGATAATCGGCAAACGGGGAATCTGGATCGGGCAAGCGACAATCAGCACTTCGAACCTTGGACCGTGGACCTTGTTGGACCGTGGACTCTCAGTATCTTTCCTTGATTATGGGTATCAGGTAGTCCCGGAATGCACGCTCGAAGTCGAACTGCGGCGCGAAGCCCCAGTCTCTGCGAGCGGCGGAGTCGTCCACATCAGCCGGCCAGGAGTCGACGATCCCCTGGCGCTTTTCATCAACTTTGAAGGTGATATCGGCTTTCGGGAATGCGCGCAGTACTTCGTCGCGCACTTCTTTCGCGGTTGGGGCGAACGCGCCGAGGTTGTACGCCGTCCGCGTCAGTGACTCCCGCGGTGCAGCGGCCAGTGTCAGCAACGCGGCGACGCCGTCGGGCATCGCCATGAACGGAATCTGCGCATCGGGACGCACGAAGCACGCATACGATTCCCCCTTCGCGGCCGCGTGAATCATCTCGGGTGCGTAGTCCGACGTACCGCCCGACGGCACGGTCATCGCGGAGATGAGTCCGGGAAAACGCACCGAGCGGAAATCCACTCGCCCACTCTGCGGATCCTTCGAGAGCTGCTTGTAGTGCTTCGCGTAATAGGCACCGAGCTGCTCGCAATACAACTTGTTGCACCCGTACATCGTCGTTGGCGTCGTGAACTGGTCTTCCTTCACTTTGCCGGCGGCGGACTTCGCCTCAAGGGAAGGCAGGCCAAACGCGGCGATCGATGACGGGTACAGGAATGTGACGGGACGGCCGTGCGATTCGCCTTCGTGTTGCGCGAACTCGAGGAGATTCAGCGTGCCTTCGACATTGACCTCGTGCGCGGTCACAGGCGAGAACTCTGACCGTGTCGAAAGCAACGCGGCGAGGTGGAAAATTTGATCGACTTCGAACTCGCCGAGGATGCGCTCGAGGAGGCTCTTGTCGAGAATCGAGCCGGTGAACTCTCGAGCCACCTTGCTGCTGAGTGTGCGATCGAGTGGTGCGACGTCGAGGGTGACGACCGCGCGCGCGCCGTTGCCGGCAAGTTCGTCGATGAGGCTGTGGCCAATTTCGCCGCCGGCCCCGGTAATGAGCACAACTGGTTTACGCATGCGGGAGTTCAACTCAGATACAACCCGTGAATCACGGACAGGAGAATGGACAGAATGGAGAGCACAATCAACACCAGCGCGACCGCCATGTGATTGACCCGCTCCGGCTGCATCGGGTCGAGCACGCGCCCCGCGACATACCCGCCGACAAATCCACCGGCGTGTGCCCAATTATCGATGCTGGACATCAGCAATCCCAACACAAACATCATGACGGCGTATTGCAACGCCTGGGTGTAGGTCGCGCGTGAGCCGGACCGGCGGCCGTAATACACGAGCGCGCCGAGAAATCCGAAGATGGCGGCAGACGCGCCCACCGTCAACTGCGCGCCACGCAACATCGGAATAGGAAACCACCCGAGGAATGCTCCGGCAAACGAACTGGCCGCGAAGCCGGCGACGGTGGCGGCGACGTAGATGATGACCATGCGCCCCGGTCCGTAGAGGTCCGACACGGCTGGAGCGAGCTGGCGCACCCAATACATGTTGAACAGGATGTGGATCAGGCTCCCATGCAGCCACCCGGCGCTGAGCACCGTCCACCAGCGGTCATAGAGAAACACCGGTACCGCGCCGCTGGCGCCCATGACGAACTGGGCGTAGCCACTCGGCGACAGGAAGTTGAATCCCTGCATGCCGATTTCGCCGCCCGACAGCAGCAGCGCGGCGACGTAGCAGATCACCGAGAGGCCAATGACAAACGGCACAAACCCCAGGTCGCTGCCAAGGCGACGGACCGCAGTGGCGTATCCCCACAGACCGGGATTGCGGCGCCCGCAGTTGTAACACTTGTCGTCGCTGACTCCCACCAGATACCCGCAGGAGACGCACACGACTGAACCGGATGTCTGGCGGCCGAACATTCATGGACATTATGGCTCGAAGTTCAAAGGGTCCAGGGGTCCAGG
>JBKJTD010000146.1:0-4736 GCA_046590915.1 Vicinamibacterales bacterium | reverse complement strand
CTCCTCGTTCCGGCGCCTTCCGGTCTCACATCAATTAACGCGTCGCAGTTGCCACTTCGTTGATAGCCGCGACGAGCATCTTCATCTTCGCCTGGTCAGCCGAACCCGAGACCTGGCCGTTGAGCCGGGTGCCGAGCGTCTGGAGCGCCGTGCGGCGAGCCGCACCGTTGGCGCGTTCTGCGCTGGTCAGGTCGTTACGGAGCGCCGTGAGAGCCGCACCCGTCAGACCCTTGGACCGTTCGAGCTGATCCGCAAACGCACGCGCCACCGCGAAGCTCGGCGGAAACACGATCCGCTTCTGTTCCTGCGCGTTGGCTTCCTCGAAGGTCACGGTCTTGGCGGCGTCGATCTCGTTCTGCGAGAGGTGCGGCGTCGGCAGCAGTTCGTAGATATCCAGTCCGCGCGAAATTTCCGAGCTGTAGATCTTGCCGTTGAACCAGTAGACCGACCACGAGCCGGCGCTCATCAGGCGTGTGGCGTCGAGTGGACCACGGTCGAAGTACGCCATCTCGAACGGCTTCTTCGGGTCGGTCCAGTCAAACACCGTGATACCGCCCTGGTAGAAGCCCTGCACCATGATGTCGCGGCCCGGAATCGGAATCAGCGAACCGTTGTGGGCGACGCAGTTTTCGAAGTTCGTCTGCGCGGCGGGCATCTTGTAGTAGCTGTGGAACACGAGCTTGCCGCGTTCGATCGTGAAGATCGCGTTGGCGCCCCATTCCTGACGGTCTTCCGCGCGGCAACGCGGAGCAGAACCGCCGCCCCATTCGTCCGAGAACAGGACCTTGGTGCCGTCGTTGCTAAACGTGGCCGAGTGCCAGTAGGCCATGTTGGCGTCGCCCGCGAAGTCCATGCGGACCGGGTGCGTGGGCTCGCGGATGTCGAGCAGCAGGCCGTAGCCACCGCACGCGCCGCCGCCAAGCCCGGACTCGGTGTACAGCGTGATGTCATGGCACTGGTTCGGACCTGTTGGAGGGCCGCCTCGGCCGCCCGCGCGTCCACCGGCCGCAGGTGCGCCTGCGGCACCAGCCGCTCCGCCACGAGCCGCACCACCCGCCACGACGGGGGGAGGTGTGGCTCCAGCAGGCGGAGGCGTCGCTCCCGCGACGGGCGGCGTTGCGCCGGCAGCGCCGGCACCACCCGCGCGCGCCGCAGCCGCAGCCGCAGCTGCGGCCGCGTTGGCCGCGGACGCTGGCGCCGGGGCCAGGTCATTAAAGAGGCGCGCGTAATTGACGACCGCAGCCTTGGACGGATCGGCAAGCGGGACACGAATCACTTCCACGCGAAACTGCGACGTATCCGGGTTCTCACCCATCTGTCCTGTCGTGCAACCCGGCAGTTCTTCCGCCGAACGCACTCCGGCCGAACCGGAGATGTACACGAACACGGCGTCCTTGTCGCGCGGGTCAGTCGCCACTGTGTGGGTGTGCGAACCACGGCACGTCTGCACGTTGCCGACGTACTTCGGATTCTTGATGTCCGAGATGTCGATGATGCGGATACCGCGGATACGTTCCTTGCTGATCGGTTCGGGCACGCCTTGGGTGCCACAATCAAGCCGCGCGTTGGTGCCTTCCGACGACACAAACAACAGGTGCTTGTAAACCGACACGTCGTTCTGCGAGGCGGGGCACTTGAAGTCCTTCACCAGCACCGGCTTCTCGGCGTTGGACACGTCCCAGAAGAGGATGCCGTTGTAGTTGCCCTGAATCACATACTTGCCGCTGAACGCGAGGTCCGAGTTCGTGATGCCACGGTAGCCTTCGGGCGGCGGCGTGTTGGACGTCAGCTTCATGTTCCAGGCGGCCTGTTGCGCGTCCCAGTAACCGGCACGCAGCCCAACGCGCGCGTCAGGCGTCGGCGCGACGGCCGAGATGACTGGTGTCACCGGCGTCGGCATCGTTGCCGGTACCGGCGGAACCGGCGGCGGCGCAGCGCCACGGCCACCACGACCCGCGGGCGGTGCGCCAGCCGCGGGGGCGCCCGCTGGGGGCTGACCGGCAGCCGGCGGCTGCGCTGCGGCGGGTGTCGGTGCGGCGGCTGGCTGTGCGGGCGCCGGTGCCTGAGCGGCTGGTGCGGCCGCAGGAGGCGGCGCTGCCGCTGGTGCCGGCGCGGGCATCGTCGACGCACACGCGGCGGCGAAGAGTCCGGCGGCGATCGTGCCGGCAAATCTGGTCGTCAGGTTTCTGTGTCTCATTACTGCAATCCCCCTCCAAGGGCGGCGAGCATCTGCTCCATCCGATCGATCTCTGCCTGCTGGTCGGCATACACATCCGACGCATACAGGTACACGTGGTCATCCTGCGCCGCACCATGTGAGGCGAAGAGTTCTTCGACCATCCCGATGGCGCCCTGGTGATGCTTGATCATGCCAATCAAGAACAGACGCTCGAATTCACGTCCACGCGCTTTGCCCAGCGCCGCCAGTTCGTCGTCAGTCAACATGCCGGGCATCAACATGTCGTGTTTCATCCCCTCATGCTCCATCGTCATGTGTTTAGCATCAGGCAGCGGCACCATCTGGCCGCGATCACGCAGCCAGGTGCGCATGAAAGCGATTTCGTCTTTCTGGCTGATGATCATCCGTTCCGACATGAGTTGCAGTTGCGGGCCCGCGCCATTGGACTTGGCCCAGCCGGCCATGATGAGCGCCTGTGCGTGGTGGGGAATCATGCCCTGCATGAACTTCACGTCGGCGGTGCTGTAGGGCTGACGCACCAGTTCGGGACGGGGAGGTGGATCACCCGGCAGCAGGGGTGAGGGCGTCGCCGCAGGCGGCGGGATGCCGGGTTGTGTTGATGCGGTCGCAGGCATCTGATGCCCGGCGTGTGGATCGGCTGCCGGCGTGGCTGGGGCCGCCGCGCCGGCGGAGGCACACGCGGACGCGCAGGCCAAAACGCCGGCCGCGGCCATGTGCAGATAACGATGCTTCATCCGCGAAGTTTAAGTCATTTCGGCCCGGCTGCGCCCCCCGTCCAGCGAGGTTCGGCGACGGCAAGGGCCGGAGTTCGAGCACCGCCGACCTGCACGGCGTGGACGCGCCCGAAAAATCCGGACGGGGATGGGACAAGTTTGAATCCCCAGGCGGTGAGCCGTGCGCGATCCGCCGCCGACCACGCGGACACGGGACCCTCTTCAACTCGCAGCGTACGTTCAGCATCCGGGTGCACACGTGGGGAGAGTATGGCTTCGGCCAGCGTCATTTTGTGATCCACCAGCCGGCTCACGACCTGGATGACCGCCGAGATGATCCGCGCGTCCCCGGCGCCGCCGAGCGCGACCACTCGATCGCCCCCGGGGCCAACCAGAATGGTTGGCGCCACCGTGGAGGCTGGACGGGAGCCCGGCACGGTACCCAGACGAGTGGCATACAGAAATCCCAATCCCGGTGCGACGAGTCGTGTGCCCATTGCGGGCCCGAGTGACTGCGTCAACGCGACGACGCGACCGTCGCGATCGGCAACCGACAAATGTGTGGTGGCCTCACGATCGGTTTCCGCCGTGACCAACGTGCCCGGAGGAAACAGCAGGCCCCCAGCGCCCTGATACGGCTCGCCGCCGCCCATCTTCGTCGCCGTGGCGACAGGAATCATGACGCGACCCGCGCGTTCCTTCGCGTGTGCCTGCGATGTGAGAAATTTCGCGCTCTCCGCTTCGGTGCCGCGTCGCGTACCGCGATCGGTCAAGGCCCAGTGCATCGCCTGTCCCACCGCCGCTGCCCATCGCCCGTCTTCTCCACGCGCGGGCACCGGAAGGTATTCGAGCGTCTGCAACGCCTGCACGACAGCCTGGCCGGCAGCCGGGCGGAAGTTCGACGCGAGTGTATAGCCCCGATACGTGCCCCGAGCCACGAGTGACGGGAGCGCCCGATACGCAGCCATCTCTTCCTTGATCAGGAACCCTTTGTGCGCGCGCATGTCTGCATCGATCGCGTCGGCGATGACACCGCGATAGAAGCCGTCCACGCCATCGGTCGCAAGTCGTCGGAGTGTTGCGGCCAGCAGCGGATTGGCCACGCGTTCGCCGGTCTTCCAGAGCGTTCCGTCGCCTCGAAGATAGGTGCCGCGGCCTTCGCCAAATTTCAGCAGCGCATCGCGTGCCGCAGCCCAGCGCGTCGCTTCTCCTTCTCCAAGAATGAAACCTTCAGTTGCGAGCCTGATGGCCGGCTCCAGCGTTCGCGCCAGCGACCACGTCCCGTGCGCGGCAAGCACTTGCGCGAGAGCTGCGGGTACGCCGGGAATCGCCACACGTTCATAGGGCTCGGGAACGCCCGAGTTCTGTTTGTAGTTCGACGGCACCTGATTGAGTCCGTCAATGCCGATGACGGTGCCGTCGGGTTGGCGCACCAAAATGCTGGCGCGTCCACCAAGACCGGACATGCTGGGTTCGGTCACTGCAAGCGCCCATGCGGTCGCCACGGCCGCGTCCACCGCGTTGCCGCCAGCGGCCAGCACGTTGGCGCCCACGGCTGTGGCCTCGACGGTGGCACTCGCGACCACGCCGCGTGAAGACTGTGCCTGCTGTGCGGTTGGCGCGGTGATCCGCGACCCGTCACCGGGCACCGGCGGAGGTGATGTGGCGCAACTCCACGAACCGGCCACCACAAGCGCAAGAACGGCTGAACGAAATCGCTGGACCATCGCGGGTATTCTAGTCGCCGCGATGGACAGTTTTGAGACGACCCGCCTGCGGGCCGAACGGCTCCTGCCGCTGCATCTGCCCGACCTGCTCGCCAT
>JBKJTD010000361.1:0-2673 GCA_046590915.1 Vicinamibacterales bacterium | reverse complement strand
CCAGGAACGGTACGCGGCGGAGAACAAGTCACCCCTGCCGTTGGGCGACTTGCCTCCGCACTGCGAATTATTGGAAGGACGTTTCTGGCTGGGTGCGATCGCGCGTCACGATCGACGCCGCCTGCGCGCTGCGATCTGGGCCGTACTCGCTAAGAGACTCTTGTAATGGCTCATTGGCTCATTTCTGCAATTTAGCAATCCACCCGGCCTCGCCCATGCCGCCGAGGTGCGCGGTGCCCTTGATGACATCGCCGCCGGCGGCCAATTCGCCGATGAAGTGCATCTTGGTCTCAGTGCCTTCAGCGTTAATCGTCACGACGAAGTCGAGCGCCCGGCCTTTCGCGGTGCCCACGAGCGGATACTCGCCGTAGCGACCTGCGTAGGTGCCGGTGAGCTTTTCGCCATCCTGTTTGAACACCATCACGACCGCCGCGGTGGCGACTTCCATCTCGAGGCTGACCTGCCACTTGCCGGCGACCTGAGCGGTGGGGACGGGTTTGTCCTGGGCCGCGGGGGCTACCGCAGCGACCGCTGGACCAAGGTGCACCCCCATCGCCAAGAGGACGAGCACGCGAACGAGCGTGCCGACGATTCGTGTCGTCATTACAGCCCCTTCACGCGGGCGGCGGTGAACGGAAACGTGCCCATCTCGCCGAGGCTCATCAGGCCGGTAAGCTTGTCATCCTTCAAGGCGCTCTCGAACCAGATTTCAACCATCTGACCGCCCGCATCGAAGTTGATGGAGAAGCCCAGCTTGCCGTCCTTGACTTCGCCGGTGATAGGCGTGGCTCCGTTCGGGCCGGTCAGCGTGCCGGTGACTTTGTTGGCGGCGTCAATCTTGACTTCGAGTGGAACCTGCAGGGGGCCGTTGGGCGACTGCGTCTCCATGTTCCACTTGCCGGCGAACGTGGCGGCAGCCTTCGGGTCGGCCTTGACTGCCGCTTCCGGCTTGGCTGGGGGCGGAGCGGCCTGACGCGCAAACGCGGGAGCGGCAACCGAAACGGCCAGCAGCGTGACCAGTGCGACGAATGTGCGTTTCATGATTTTTTCTCCTTGGTGGACACCCGCGTTCGCGGGGCCCGTTCTGCCTGATTCAGTTCGGCGAGTTTGAGCTCTGCCGCCTGTTCGATCACACTTCGAAGCATAGCACCGGTCGTCCCGCCGGCTTGCGGGCGGTGGGCCATCCACAGGGCCGGGTCCTGCGCAGCCATGATGGCGGGGAAGTCGTCGCCGGACTTCACGCTGAGCGGCGCAAACTCTACGATGTCCAAATCCCCCGACCACTCGTCGCGGTGTTTGATCAGGAGCCAACTGGGCGTGGTCGACTTCTGACCGTCGCGCGCGTATCCGCGCGTGCGCACCAGCACCCACGATCCCTTCAGCTTGTACCCGTCGAGCGTGAATTTCAGGTCGCCCTTGGCCAGCGCGGCGTCGATATCATCAGTTTCGGGCTCCCAGGAGCCTTCATCCCACAACATCACGACCCCGGCACCGTAGCCTTCGGGAATCACGCCTTCAAACGTGCCGTATTCGACCGGATGGTCTTCGACCTGCGCGGCGAAGCGCTTGACGGACGGATCCAGAGACGGCCCCTTCGGGACCGCCCAGGACATCAGTACTCCGCGATGTTCGAGCCGAAGGTCATAGTGCAGATGACTCGCGAGGTGTTTCTGCACGCAGAAGAACCGCGCCTTCTTCTTCGCCTGCCGCTTCTTCGCGACCGTCGCGCGGCCCTTGGGCTCCGGCGTCCTGGCGAAGTTGCGCTTCTCGCGGTACTTGTCGAGGGGCATATGTCGACGACGACCTCTGAGGTCGTTTTCAGTGATTGCCGGCCGCGGTCGAACCCTTCATCATGTTGCGAATCGGCACAATGAGCGCCCCGAGGATGGCGGCGGCAACAAACAGCGACAGTGCTGTTCGCTGGAAGAGCAGCGGCATCTGGTCAAGCTGTTCCGGATCCACGTGGCCACCGACGATGCCGGCGACGAGGTTGCCCAGGGCGGCCGCCATGAACCACACACCCATCATCTGGCCGGAAAATTTCTGCGGCGCCAGTTTGGTCATCGAACTCAAGCCCACCGGACTCAGCGAGAGTTCACCGAGCGTCTGGAGCAGGTAGCTGACCGTCAGCCACATCATGGAGACCTTCACCAGGCCGCCGCCGTCGAGCACCATGTTGGCGGCCTGCATCATCACAAGGAACCCGAGGCCGGCAAACAGCAGACCGAAGGTGAACTTGGCCGGGCTCGACGGGTTGAGACCCTTCCTGCCGAGCGAAATCCACACCCACGCAAACACCGGCGCGAACAGGATGACAAACAGCGAGTTGATGGACTGCAGCCAGAGGATCGGCACTTCCCATCCAAACAGCGTGCGATCCGTGAAGTCCTGCGCGAACAGGTTCAATGACGTCGGTGCCTGTTCAAACGCCGACCAGAAGATCGCGGCGAAGATGAACAGGATGAGGATGACCCCGACGCGCTTTTTTTCGTCCGTGGTCAAACCAGCGAGGAAGAACAGATACAGGAAGTAGAGCACCGCCATCCCGATGATGATGTCGCGCATCCGTTCGGCGACCGCGACGGCGTTGATCGTGAAAAGACCCATCATCGCGGTCGCCGAACGGATGCGCGACATCATCATCGGGATGGCGGTGCTCTACTTCCTGTATCT
>JBKJTD010000311.1:0-8373 GCA_046590915.1 Vicinamibacterales bacterium | reverse complement strand
CCTTGGAGATGCCATGAGTGATGAACTCCAGGATGTCGAGCCGCGTGATTTGATGCGCCGTCAGGAACTTTGCCGCCTGACTACGCGGTTGCTGGAGAATCGCTGCGAGGATGTCTCCGGCATTCACTTCCGGCCGCTGCGCGCTTTGCACGTGGAGTACGGCCGTCTGCAGCACGCGCTGAAAGGCCGCCGTTTGCTGCGGCTCGCGTTCGTTCCCCTTCTTGACCTCCTCCACCGACTCCTGCAGATACTCGTTCAGGTCGTTGCGCAGACGCGACAGGTCGGCGCCGCAGGCGCCAAGGATGCGCTCCCCATCAGGGTCATGCGCCAGCGCGAACAGGAGGTGCTCCAGGGTCAGGTACGCGTGGCGACGTGACACGGCCTCCCGGTAGGCGATGGTCAGGACGATCTCGACGGAGGAGGAGAACACACTTCGATTATAGGGTGCTGCGGTGCTCGACTGAGTGCTCAAGGGGTGCTCAAGGGTGCTGGTGGAGTGCTTTAAGATGTGCAGATGAAGCTGCGACAACTGTTGGTGCGTGTCGGGGTGCTGGCGATGATGCTGCAGGTGTTGTCGTGCGGTCCCTCGACACCTGCGCCGACCGCACTCACAATTGTTCATTTCAACGACGTGTACGAGATTGGCCCGGTCGAAGGCGGCCGCGTGGGCGGACTGGCGCGCGTGGCCACTGTCGTCAATGAGCTACGACGCACGCAGTCGCCCGTCATCACGACGCTGGGTGGTGACTACCTGTCGCCGTCCGCCCTTGCCACAGCCCGTGTTGATGGGGAACCGCTCGCTGGCCGCCAGATGGTCGACGTCCTCAACGCGCTTGGATTGGATTACGCCACGTTTGGCAACCATGAGTTCGATCTTGCCGAACCCGCATTTCTCGCACGGCTGGCCCAGTCGACGTTCAAAGTCATCGCGTCGAACGTCACCGCTGCGGACGGCTCACTGTTTCCCAATACCGAGGCCTTTGCGGTTGTTCCTGTCTCAGTGGGAGGTCGGAATGTGAAGATTGGCCTCCTTGGCGTGACGATTGACTCAACGCGCAAGGCCTGGGTGAAATACCTCCCGGTCATCGAATCCGCAAAGGCCGCCATCGCGAAGATGGGGCAGGTGGACGCGATCATCGCACTCACCCACCTCTCGCTGCAGGGCGACAGGGACCTCGTGTCGGCCGTGCCGGAAATTGACGTCGCGCTCGGCGGTCATGAACACGAAAACTGGCTGATCTACCGAGGTGCCGACTTGACACCCATCGTGAAGGCCGACGCCAACGTGCGCACCCTGGCGGTCTTGTCGCTGACATTCCCAGAGGGTCAGCGTCCGAAGATCTCTGTGCGACTTGAGCCGATCACTGAGGCGATCGCGTCGGATGCCACCGTCGACGCCCTGGTGACGCAATGGACCACGACGGCTTTTGATGCGTTCCGTCGCGACGGCTTCACGCCGGACCGCGTGATCGCACAACTCACGACAAGTCTTGACGGCCGGGAGGCCACCGTCAGGAATCGTCAGGGGAATCTCACCGACCTTCTCACAACCGCGCTGGCCACCGAAGGCGGCACTGATGTGGCGCTCATGAATGGCGGATCAATCAGGATTGATGACGAGCTGCCCGTCGGCCCCGTGACTGAGTACGATGCCATCCGGATTCTGCCATTTGGCGGCAACGTGGTCAGTCTCTCGATGGGGGGTTCGCTCCTGGCACGCGTGCTTGATGTCGGGGTGACCAATCAGGGCAACGGCGGATTCCTGCACGCTCACGGCGCGGCGCGGCAAGGCAATCGATGGTTCATCAAGGGAAAACCGCTGAATCCGTCCCTGCGATACACGGTCACGACAACGGACTTTCTGATGTCTGGTCGGGAAACCAATCTCGGGTTTTTGACACGGACGCACCCACTCGTGCGCGACGTCAAAGACCTGCGGGACATCCGTCAGGTGCTCATCACTGAGCTGGCGAAACAATACCCAGCCAAACTCTGACGCGGCACGTGTCACAGCGGGGCGTGGAGGACTGGGAGTTCTTTGATCGTAAAAGATCAGAACCTCCCAGCCCTTCATGTCTCGTTGTGTTAGGTGGCTCCGTGTCTCCCTGTAAACCTAGGCGTCCTCGGTCACGGCGCGCAGGGGAAAGCCGGCCTGCTTGGCCATCGCCGACACCGTCGCCACCTTGGTCTCGGCCACCTCCCACGGATGGATCCCGGCAACGCCCGATCCGAGCTGGTGCACTTGCATCATGATGCGATACGCCTCCGCTGGCGACTTCTGAAACACGTCCTCAAGCACATGAATCACAAAGTCCATCGTCGAATAGTCGTCATTAAGCAGGACGACTTTGTAGAGCGTCGGCTCGTCGTTTTTTGGAACGAGCTTCGGGTCGACGCGGTCCTTGACGGTGTCGCCCGTCTGTTGATCGGTGGCACTCATCGGTGGCGTTCGACCAGCGCGACCAGCTCTGCCATGGTGGACTCGCCGCGGTCCCACTCATACCAGCCGAACTTGCGTTGCATCCGTTCCTCCTGCTGGAGAGACGAGGCAGGACCGAGCAGCCACGTTTGCAGCGCCTCGGGACGTTCGACCCAGGCGGCCACGAGGCGATCGCCGCGCAACAAGGCCACCGTAGCGGTGGCGCCGCGGCCGTCGGGCGTCTTGAACGTGTCCATCACCAGCTTGCCGACGGTACTGTCCACAATCCTGAGCGGCACGCCGGCCTCACGCGCAAGCGTGGCGATGTAGGGCACGGTGTGCACGGAGTCGCTGCACGCAGCGACCGCGACGACCACCAACCGAAGATCTCCGGCCGCGCCCTTCAGGCGGTCAACCAGCTGTCTGGATGGACGACTTCTCGCGGCGTTTCCCTTCCAGGTGTCCTGACGCGAGTCGGCCCCTGCAAGAAAGTCTTCCCAGGTTTTGCCCTGCTCAAACAGGACACTTCCGCCAGTGATGGGCTGTTGAGACACCTGAGCAGGCACAACGAGAGTCAGGACGGTCAAGAAGAGACTGAGCATACGGACAGACTAACTCCAATGGGCCAATGGGCCAATGGGCCAATGGGGCAATGGGGCAATGGGGCAATGGGGCAATGGGGCAATGGGGCAATGGGGCAATGGGGCAATGGATAATGAGGGAGTGTCCCATGTGATCCCGCTTGCTGCCGGTGTTGATTACGCCGACCTCCACTTCATCGGACGTTCCGGCATCATTGCCACGGCGCTGATCCATGGGGTTGACGGAGTGGCCATTGTCGATCCCGGCCCATCGACAACCCTTCCAGTGCTTGAGCGGGCGCTGGCGGAGCGCGGTTTCGGCTGGAGTGACGTGCGGGCCATCCTGTTGACCCACATCCACCTTGACCATGCGGCCTCTACTGGGACGATTCTGCTGCGCGCTCCCAACGCCACGGTGTACGTCCACGAACGCGGCGCGCCGCACCTGATCGACCCTTCCAGACTGCTGGTGAGCGCAACTCGCCTGTACCGGGACGACATGGCCCGCCTCTGGGGAGACGTGCTGCCGGTACCTGCCGATCGCATCCACGTGATCGGCGATCACGCCACGCTGAGGGTGGCCGGCCACAACGTCGACGTCGCGTGGACACCTGGCCACGCGTGGCACCACGTCAGCTACTTTCTACCAGCCTCCGCCATCGCCTTTGTGGGTGATACGGCCGGCATCTGCCGCCCCAGCGGGCGCATCGTGATTCCGCCCACTCCCCCGCCAGATATCGATCTGGACGCGTGGCGCACGAGCACGGACAGAATCCTCGGGTGGAATCCAGACACGCTCTTCCTCACCCACTTCGGTCCACAGCCATCACCGCGCGTTCACTTTCAATCGATGTGGCAGCAGATCGACGTCTGGAGCCGACTCGTGCAGGCGTCGCTCGCGAAAGAGGATCTCGATGACGATGGGCGGGCGGCGTGGTTTGCCACGGCGGCGATGGACGATCTCGCGAGAGCCACATCTCCGGAAGAAGCCGTCCCGTACGCCACGGCCGCGCGCTTTGACTTCTCGTGGACTGGATTGGCCAGGTATTGGCGCAAGCCAGAGCGGCGGGCCTAAAGGCCACGCCCTACAAACATTCAGCGCTTGATCTTCTCGAGTTGCGCGAGGACTTCGCCGAGTTTCTTCATTTCCTCGCCATACAGCGCCCAGTTGCCTTCACGTTGCGCGGCAATCGCACGCTCGTAGTGATCGGCCGCCTGTTCGGCGAGTGTCATGAACGCCGCGTCGACGGCCACCGGCGTGGAGCCGGGCATGGCGGGTGTCTGCGGCGGCGCGCCAGGCACCATGGCGTCAAGTCGGCGATCGGGGCTCAACGCGTTGGCGACACTGCGGCCGAAGATCTGCACGAGGCCCTGTGTCAACGTCTCGGCCATGACGATCTGTTCCTGATACGCCACAATGACGCGCTTGAGTTCAGGAATACGACCGCCGGCTGAGCGCAGGTACAACGGGCGCACGTAGAGCAGCGACTCCTCAATTGGAATAACGAGGAGCGTGCCCTGGATGACCTGTGAACCCTGCTGATTCCAGAGCGTAATCTGCGGCGCGATCGTCTGGTCCTGATTGATACGCGCGACAATCTGCCTCGGACCAAACACCACCTTCTGCTTGGGAAACTGGAAGACCAGCAAACGCCCGTAGTTTTCGCCGTCGCTACGAGCCACCATCCACGCGGCCAGGTTGTCTTTGAGTCGCGGCGTAAATGGCAACATCTGGATGAACTCGGTCTCGGTCTCCCCTGGCAACCGCATGATCGTGTAATACGGCTCCATCGGCGCCGCATTGGTCTCGCCGTCGATCACCGGAACCTGCCACTGGTCTTCCTTGTTGTAGAAGACTTGCGGATTGGTCATGTGGAACGTCGCGTATGCCGCAGCCTGGATGGTGAAAATCTCCTCCGGGTACCTGACGTGGCTCCTCAGGCCTGTCGGCATCTCTTCGAGCGGCTTGAGCAGACCTGGAAACACGTTGCTGATTGTCCGGATGATGGGATCCTGCGGCTCCGCCACATAGAACATCGTCGACCCGTGATAAGCGTCGATGACAATCTTCACGGAGTTTCGGATGTAGTTGATCCGCTGTGCACCAAACGGCGTGGCATAGGGGTAGTTGGTGCTGGTCGTGTATGCGTCTTGAATCCAGAAGATGCGTCCATCGGCCACCACTGGATAGGGATCGGCGTCGTAGGTCAGGAACGGCGCGATGGCCTGCACACGATCGGCAATGCGCCGGTGATACATGATCCGGCTTTCGGGCGTGATCTGATTGGTGACGAGGATGTTCGCCGCGCCAAAACGCATCGCAAACAACAACCGCCGCCAGAAACTGTTGAGCACGACACCACCGGAGCCGGCGTACGTGGTGGTGACGTTGTCATCACCGCGCGGATAGTGAAACTCCGGCTGCAGCGTCTTGACCAGCGCGTAGTCACTCGACAACTCGCCGTAGTAGATGCTCGGTTCCGCGATGTTGAGATCCACCTCGGACACCGGCGGAAGGTCGCGCACGAACAACACCGGCTGTCCGACCGTTGTCACCTCATTGACCGGGCCGAGCGTCAGGCCATAACCATGGGTGAAGGTCAGGCGCTCATTGACCCACGACCGGTTCGGCAGGCTCTCGCTGTTGAGTTCTCGCAGCGACAACATCACCTGGCGGTACTTGCCGTCGATGGTGTACCGGTCATTGTCGACGTTGACGAAGTCGTAGTAGGTCCGGATTTCCTGAATCTGCGAAAAAGTCTGCAGCAGCGGCTGATGGTCCCAGAGACGGATGTTTTCGATTGTGCTCGCGTTGGCGACGATGTCAGATGCCGACAGCGACGCGTCACCCGACAACTCACGCTCCTCCACCCGATCAAGTGCATACGCCTTCCGCGTCGCATCGATGTTGTAGCGGATAAACCGCTCTTCCTTTGTCTGTTCGTTTGGCGTGACCGAGAAGCGCTGCACAAAACCGGCATACGCGCCACCCGCGGTGGACACGACGACGTAGGCCATAATGACGGCCGGCAAAGGCCAGCGTTGAGACCCGAACGCCTGCCACAGTGAGACGAGGCTGGCCAGACTCAGCACCACCAGTGAGACCCGCAGGAAGGGAATCTGTGCGTACACGTCGGTGTACGAGGCTCCAAACACCACGTTTGTCGCCGAGCCCGTCAGGAGCGTCCGCGGCAGTTCGAGCCATGTGCCCCACGCCATCAAGGCGAACAGGACCGCCAGAAGCACCAGTAGGTGACGGCGGGCACTGGTTGCCAGGTTCATCCGCGGCCAGAACGCCACGCCATACCTGGGCTCCATCGAGACGTTGCCCGAGAGCAAATACAACAGCCCGCTGGCTCCGAGGGCCAGGACCGTCAACAGCAGCGCCTGCTGACGCACAAGGTCAAGGATCGGAAGCTGGAAGACATAGAAGCTGACGTCGCGGTTGAACAACACATCCCGTTCATCAAACGGGACGGCGTTGAATGCGCTCAGCCACTCAAGCCAGTGATTGGCTGCGCTGATCGCCAACAGAAACGCCACGACGATGGCCACTGGCAGCAGCAGGCTCGCCAGGCTTTTGCTTTCAACGACGATGGGGCGTCCGTCTTCAGTGGTGCCGAGGATGAACTGGGGACGCGACAGAGCGCGCCGCGCCAGCCGAAGATTGACAAAAAGGAACACGAACGCGACCGCAAACGTGCCCGCAAAGAGCACGAACTTCGCGTTGAGGGTGCGGAGGAAGACCCCCTGGTAACCGAGTTCCTGAAACCAGAGCCAGTCTGTATAAAACGCGGCCGTTGACGGCACGGCCAGCAGCAGCACCGCCGCGGCCAGAATCAGCCCAGGAAGTCCCCGAAGTGTCATGGATGGGACTACCTTATCACGGGGGGGGAGCGGGCGAAGATCGGCGCGTGGCGCCTCAGCGCCCGGGCACTCCAAGCCAGCCGCGCGTGAGGTAGTCACCCATCGTGATGCCGAACAGGATGATGAGCCACAGGAAACCGGACGCGGCCACCACCTGCGTCAGTCGGGTGTTGTACTTCACGCCCATGAAGAACAGGATGACAAGCATCGCCTTGGTCACGGCGACGGCCAGCGCGATTGGCGTGTTCATGGCGCCGAGGTCCACGCGCGCGATGGCGACCGTGACGATGGTCAGGGCGCACAACGACGCGAAGATCGTGTAGTAGAGGCCTTTGGAGCTGACGTGTGACATGGCGTTATCCGCGAATCAATGGTGCTTGCCGATGAGATACAGCAGCGGGAACAGGAAAATCCAGACGATGTCGACAAAGTGCCAATAGAGTCCCGTGACTTCGACGGGTGCAAAATACTCGGCGTTGAACTGGTTCTTCCAGGCCATGCGCAGAATGATGAACAGGAGCACGATGCCCACCACCATGTGCAGGGCGTGAATGCCCGTCATCATGAAGTAGAGCGAAAAGAACAGCTGCTGCGCGGGTTCGCGCGCGGCATCGAAGTGCGCGCCGGGCACGAGGTGATGATCAAACTTCGCTTTGTATTCGAAGTACTTCACCACGAGGAAGATCGTGCCGAAGATGATCGTCAGAATCAGGTTGGCGATCTGCGCCATCCGGTTCCCGACCTGGGCCGCCCGCACCGCCAGCGCCATCGTCAGCGAGCTGACAATGAGGACGAGCGTGTTGATGCCGCCGAGCACTTCGTTGAGCTCGTTGCTGCCCGCGAGCCAGGCGGCCGGATACATGTTCCGATAGAGCAGATAGGCCATGAACAGGCCGCCGAAGAACATGACTTCGGTGACCAGGAACACCCACATCCCGAGGATGGAGGCTTCGAGCTGCTGCGGCATGTCGAAGAAGTGGTGCTGCAGCTTCGGATGGTGCGGCTGATGGGGGTCTGCGTGCTGATTCGGAACGGACACGTTAGACCTCCCCAGCCTTGTTGACCGGCGTGGCCTTCGGCGCGCGACCGGCGTAGTGGTAGGCGTCCTCGGTCACGATGGGATCCACCTCAAAGTTCAGCGTGATGGGCGGCGATTGAATTTCCCATTCGAGGCCGGTCGCACCCCACGGATTGGCCGTGGCATTCCGCGGCTTGAAGAGTGACGCGACCAGATAGAACACGATCAGCGCGTAGCCGAGGCCAAGCACGCCGGCGCCACCAGTCGAGAGCACGTTGAGAATCTGGAACTCTTCCGGATACGCGAAGTAGCGGCGAGGCATGCCGAGGTAGCCGAGCACGAACTGCGGGAAGAACGTCAGATTGAACCCGGCGAACACGAGAATGGCCGCGATCTTGCCAAGCGTCTCCGGGTACGTCCGGCCCGTCATCTTCGGCCAGTAGAAGTGGATGCCGCCCAGGAACGCCATCACGCCGCCACCGACCATG
>JBKJTD010000172.1:0-4892 GCA_046590915.1 Vicinamibacterales bacterium | reverse complement strand
CGATACCAAGAGCGAGCACTGGGAGAAAGAGTCGAAGGGCGGTACGCACTAGTGGAGAATACCTCAGGCACGGTGCACACGTAGGGCGTGACCTTCAGGTCCGCCGGTGTGACGCGGCTAAAGCCGCTGTGAACTACGTTCGTTCGAAGGTGCGTTCGATTTCACGCCTGGTGAGGCGCAGGACGACGGGACGGCCATGTGGGCAGACGGTGGAATGGGATGTGCGCCGCAGTTCGTCGAGCAGATACTGCATTTTCTCTCGCGTCAGCGGGTCGTTGGCCTTCACCGCCGCATGACACGCCATCGTCGCCGCCATCTGCCGGAGCGCGATGTCGATGCTGGCGCCAGGCGACAGACCATCGAGATCGGACGCCACGGCACGCAGTGCGGCGTCCACATGTTTCCAGTCAAGCAGCGCAGGCACCGCGGTGATGCGAAGGCTGTTGCCGCCGAAGTCCTCACACTCGAAGCCAAGCTTTTCAAGCTCTCCGACGTGCGACAACAACGTCTGATGCTCGCCGCTCGAAAGCTCGAGGATCACCGGTGTCAGTAACGCCTGCACCTCGACACGGCCGGTGGTCAGGCGCTCGGCAATCTGTTCGAACAGGATCCGTTCGTGCGCGACGTGCTGGTCGATGATTGCGATCCCCTCGTCGTCCATCGCAATGATGAAGGTGTTGCGGAACTGGCCCAACGGCGTGAGGGGCTTGATCAGGGACTGGACGGTGGAGCTGCCGCCGGTGAGGCCAATGCGCGCGTCGGTCCCGGGCATCTGACTGCCGGGCTGAAGCCCGGCACCTCCGAAGACTTGCCCGGCAGCGCCGAAGGCTCGCCCGGCAGTGCCGAAGGGCGAGGGCGTCAGCGTGCCCTGCCCGAAGGACCAGGGGAGTGAGGTGCCGAGGGGTTCGGGGTCGCGAACGGTGCCGTGATTGAGGACGAGTTCGGGCACGCCGCCCTGGCCCAGGGCATCCACGAGCGCTCGACGGAGCACCTCGTGTACCAGACTTTGATCGAGGAAGCGCACCTCGGCCTTGGTCGGATGCACGTTCACGTCCACACGGTCGGGCGGCACCTCGATGAACAAGTGCACCTCCGGACTGCGCTCCTTGATCGTCGCCACGCTGTAGGCCGATGAGATGGCGTGCGCAATTGTCCGATCCTTCACGAGGCGGCGATTGACGAACACGTGCTGCGGACCACGCACCGGCCCCTGCTCTGCCAGCGCGGCAATAAATCCGGTCACGCTCATGCCGGCGGCCTGTTTGTGCACGGGCACCAGGTCGGGCCGGTCGCCGTAGATTTGATAAAACCGCTCTTCGCTTGAACCAGCGGGCGGCGCCGCAATCAGCACGCGGTCACGGCTCTTGAGCGTGAAGCCGACCTCGGGATATCCCAGCGCCAGTTGCGTCACGAGTCGCGAGATTTGCGCCGACTCGGCCGTATCCGCTTTCAGAAATTTCCGGCGGGCGGGCAGGTTCTGAAACAGTTCCGCGACTTCGATCAGCGTTCCCTCAGGCGCGCCGACTTCCCTGTCCGAGATCACGTGCCCGGCGTCGATCCTGATTTCGGTGCCGCTCAGGGCGCCCCGCTCACGCGTCCGCAACCGGAACTTCGAGACTGACGCAATCGACGGCAGCGCTTCGCCGCGGAATCCCAACGTGAGAATGGCCGCCAGGTCCGTCGCTTCACGAATCTTGCTCGTCGCATGCCGCTCCACCGCGAGCCGTGCATCCTCCGCCGACATCCCGACGCCATCGTCTTCCACACTGATGAGTTTTTTGCCGCCGAATTCCTGCAGGATGGTGATGCGCGTCGCATCCGCGTCGATCGCGTTTTCGACCAGCTCCTTGATCACCGACGCCGGTCGTTCAACCACTTCACCTGCCGCGATCTGGTTCGCCAGTTCAACGGGCAGACGATGGATGCGGTTCACAGCCAGTCCCTGTGCCTGAAGAAGGAGAGCATGGAGACGACGATGACGGTGATGATTCCCATCAGCCACCAAAATTGCAGGTGCGGGCCGCCGGGAAACTGCGGCAGCGGCACGTTCATGCCGTACATGCCTGTGAGCACGGTCAACGGCATGAAGATGGTGGAGATGACCGTGAGCACCTTCATGACCACATTGAGGCGATTGGACTGCGCGGAGAAGTGGGCGTCGAGCAGCCCGCTCACGCGGTCCTGAAAGAAGATCGATTCGTCGGTGAGCTGTACCAGGTGGTCGTACACGTCACGGAACCGGTAGCTGATCGCATCGGGAATCTGACTGAACTCCCGTCGAGCGAGACGGCTCAGGGCATCGCGCTGTGGAATGACGATGCGGCGCAGAGATGCGACGTCTTGTTTGAGTGCCAGAATGTCGCGCACCGGATTTTCGTGGGGCTGTTCAAAGACCTTGTCTTCAAGCGCATCAAGCCGCACCTCAAGGGCATCGACTTCAGGTCGATAGTGATCGACCATCGCATCGGTGATGCGGTGCAACAGTCCGGCCGGACCGTCGCCAAGGGCGTGGCCATTGCGCAAACAGGTGTGTCGCTCGCCGGTGATCGAGCGCGACGCGGTCGTGTGCACGGTGACCAAAAAGCGCTCGCCCAGAAAGAAGTCGATGTCGTGACTCTCAAAGCCGGTGCCGCCTGCCCCGGCCTGGATGCCGTGCAGGATCAGGTAGAGGTATTTGTCGTAGAGCTCAATCTTGGGATGATGAATGGCACTGAGCGCGTCTTCGACCGCCAGTTCGTGAATATGAAACACCTCCTGCAGGAGGCGTCGCGCATCCGGATCGGGCAGTTCGATATCGACCCAGATCAACTCCGATGCCCCGGGGGCCAGCCATGCCGGGTCGACCGCGTCGACCTGTCGCGTCTGGCCATCCTGGTGCACAAGAGTCGTAATCATTGGACGTTCAGAACCTTTTCACCATGAAGATCATAAGGGACATGAAGCGACACGGGTTGGGCGCCGCCAAAGGCGGCGGCGCGACCGGAGGGGACCCAGGATCAAGAGTGTGCCTCCCTTGTCAAAACGCACACTCTTGATCCTGGGTCCCCTCCGGTCACGCCGCCCGGCTATCGCCGGGCTCCCAACCCACGCCGTCCGATCCTCATGACCATCATGTCCCTCATGGTAACGGCCCTACCGGGCGGCCTGTGACTTGAGCGCCGCCTGAGCCGCCGCCAGTCGCGCCACGGGGACGCGATACGGCGAACAGCTCACGTAATCGAGGCCGACCGACTCGAAGAAGAAGATCGACGCCGGGTCGCCGCCATGTTCGCCGCAGATGCCGAGTTTGATGTTCGGCCGCGTTGCGCGCCCCTTCTGCACTGCCATCGCGACGAGCTGGCCGACGCCACTCGCATCAATGGTCGCAAAAGGATTACTCGTCACGATTTCGAGCTCCTGATAGTTGGGCAGGAACGAGCCTGAGTCGTCGCGCGACATGCCCAGCGCGGTTTGTGTCAGGTCGTTGGTGCCGAAGCTGAAGAACTCGGCAGACTCGGCGATCTCGTCGGCCGTCAGCGCACCACGCGGCACTTCGATCATCGTGCCAACCAGGTAGTTGAGTTTCACCTTCTGCTCCGCCTGCACGTCGTTCGCTGCCTTGTGCACGGCCGCAATCTGCAGGTCGAGCTCTTTCTTGAAGCCGACCAGAGGAATCATGACCTCAGGACGCACCTTGATGCCTTCTTTCTGCACCAACGCGGCGGCCTCGAACACGGCGCGCGCCTGCATCTCGGAGATTTCCGGATAGCCGATACCGAGCCGGCATCCGCGGAATCCGAGCATCGGGTTGAACTCGTGCAGACTGTGGACGCGCTGATGAATGCGCGCAGCGGGCACGCCCATCTTCCTGGCGAGTTCTTCCTGCGACTCCTTGGTGTGCGGCAGGAATTCATGCAGCGGCGGATCCAGGAAGCGGATCGTCGCCGGGTAGCCCTTCAGTTCGCGGAAGATGCCCGCGAAGTCCTCACGCTGGAACGGCAGCAGTTTGGCCAGCGCGGCCTTCCGTTCTTCCACGGTTTCCGACAGGATCATTTCGCGCATCACATCGATGCGGTCGCCCTCGAAGAACATGTGTTCCGTGCGGGTGAGGCCGATACCCACCGCGCCAAACGCAATGGCGTTGGCCGTCTGTTCCGGCGTGTCGGCATTGGTGCGCACGCTCATGCGTGTCGCCTTTTCACACCACGTCATCAACTGCTGGAAGTCGCGGAACTTCTCGCTCTTCTGCGCGGTCTTGTCGTTGTGGATGAGCGCCGCCACGATCTCGGACGGAGCCGTCTTGACTTCGCCGGCGTATACCTTGCCTGCGGTGCCGTCGATCGAGAGCCAGTCGCCCTCCTTGTAGACCTGCCCCTGCACCGTGGCCGTCTTGGCCTGATAGTCGATCTCGATGGCCGCCGCGCCACACACGCAGACCTTGCCCATCTGGCGGGCCACCAGTGCGGCGTGTGACGACACGCCACCCCTGGCGGTCAGAATGCCTTCGGCGGCGATCATGCCGCGCAGGTCTTCGGGCGACGTCTCGACGCGCACCAGCAACACCTTCTCGCCACGCGTGGCGGCGTCAACCGCGCGCTCGGCGTTGAGATAGATTCGACCGGACGCGGCACCGGGACCGGCCGGAAGGCCTGTCGCAATAACCGGCGCCTTGGCCATCTCGGCCGCATCAAACACGGGCGCGAGCAATTGTTCGAGCTGGTCGGCCGGGTTGCGGAGGATGGCGGTCCTCCAGTCGATGAGCCGCTCCTTCTCCATGTCGATCGAGAACTTGAGCGCGGCCATGGCCGTCCGCTTGCCGTTGCGCGTCTGCAGCATATACACGACGTCGTCTTCAATCGTGAATTCGAAGTCCTGCACGTCCTTGAAATGTTTTTCGAGATTCTGGCGGATAC
>JBKJTD010000020.1:0-8814 GCA_046590915.1 Vicinamibacterales bacterium | reverse complement strand
TGGCGCAACGGGTCAATGGCTGCGGCGGCCTGACCGCTGCGATACCGCGTCAGCGCCAACTGGTAGAGGAGTGGGGGAGACTGGCGGTCAATCGCCGCGGCGCGGGCGTACCACTCGGCCGCTTCAGCCGGGTCACCGCGACTGTCATACAGGGTGCCCAGCGCGATGAGGGGGTCGGTGGCACCGGGTTGCAGACGGGAGGCTTCGCGGAAGTCGCGCGCCGCATCGTCAACCCGGCGTTGGGCGCGATAGGCCTCGCCCCGGCGGAGGTGGGACGTCATTGAGTCGGCGCGGAGCCCGATTGCACCGCTGAAGGCTTCGATCGCCGCGTAGCTGTTTCCGGACGACAGGGCCTGTTCGCCCGCCAGCACCAACCGTCGGTACCGTTCGGCGTCATTGAGGCGCTCGACGGCAAACACCGCCACCAGGCCTATCGCCGTGACTCCAATCGCTGCCACCCCCAACCGCACCAGCGCATCATGACACGCAGCGCCGCCAGTTCCTGCCACAGGGAACGAAGTCGCGCGACCGGTGTCTAAACACCCAGAGGGGGGTGCTAGGATGATGAGTGAGTCCACCGTGAAGCCCCTTCGTGCGTTTACCTGGCCGGAAGCGTCCACCGGTGCCTCCTCCACAGAGGGGCACGCGGAATGGGCTGCAGACTGGGATCTCGTTCAGCAGTGTGCGGCCGGCGACGACGCCGCTTGCACCCGGCTGGTGACCGATTACCAGCGGATGGTCTATCAACTCTCCCTGCACCTCCTAGGCGACCCGCAGGAGGCGCTCGACCTCTCCCAGGAAGTTTTTCTGCGCGTGTTTCGCACGCTGGGGCAGTTCCGTGGCCGTTCGGCTCTTCGCACCTGGATCTACCGCATCGTCGTCACCCAGGCGTCCAATCGACGACGATGGTGGAGGCGGCGGCATCAGGCGCAACAGGTGGCGCTGGACGAACATGTGGCCAACCACGGCGATCTCGCCGACGGTCGGGCCTTCAGCAAACCCGACCAGGTCGCGCAGCAACAGCAGGTGGCGCGCCATGTCTGGCAGGCGCTCGACATGTTGCCGTTTGAGCAGCGCTCGATTCTGGTCCTGCGCGAGATTGACGGACTCAGCTACGAGGAAATCGGGTGTTCGCTCGGCGTGGCCGTGGGCACGGTGAAATCCCGTCTTGCGCGCGCACGTGAACACTTGCGTGACGCTCTCCGTAAGGTGACGTCATGACCTCCTGTGGCGTGCGCGGACAGATCGATGCCTACGTGGATGGCGAGCTGACCGGCGCCCAGCGTCTCAGGGTCGGCAGCCACCTGGCGTCGTGTCGCGACTGTGCGGAGGAAGAAGCGGCCCTGCGCGATTTGGGTGACATGCTCCGCGGCTCTGCAGCGCTGCGACCCGTGCCCCTGAGAGAGCTTGAGGGACTGGCGGGGGGTGTGCTCAGCCGCATCGGCGCCGAAGCGCAGCAGTCCTTCAGGGCGAAGTGGTCGCGGGTGTTTGAAGACTGGCACTGGGTCGCGATTGGCAGCGGCGCGTGCAGTGCCGCGTTTGTCTCGGCCGTCTTTGTGTTCGCCGCGCTCTATTCGCCGACAACGCAGGCGCGACAGATGAACGAGAAGGTCGGCACGTTGTGCGTGATGGCCGTGCCCGCAGGTGGCACAGGCGAGCCGGTCATGTTGGAATACGAACGCGAGCTGGGCACGGCCCGATCAGGTCGTGGGTGTGCGGTGCCCGCGTCCTTTGGCTGGAAGGCCGAGCAGGCGCTGATTGCCGCGCTTGATACATCGCTGATGCGTGAGGGCCGGCTCGCGAGTTTTGCGAGCCTCTCCCTCGAGGAGCGCGAAGAGGTGGAGAACCTGCTCGCAGAGATCGGACGGATGCGGCGCAGCGTGCCGTCGAGTCTTCCGTCTGGAGTGACGCGCGTGAGCGGCATGCACCTTCAACTGATCGAAGTGGTTATCGCCTCGGGTCTCTGATCCCGACGCTCGTCACGTTCTGCATCACATCCGTCGCCCGAATCACGAGCCGCGAAGCGGCGTCGGCCGACGGCAACGTCACCTCAAATCGTTCCTCACGCGAATCGGCCAGCCCATCGAGCGGGCGCAGGGTCTGCCACGGCTGCCCGCCGATCGCATGGTCCACCCGATGCACACCGCTGTGGCCATCCACCACACGGACTTCGACGCGCAGACCAGTCACCGTCGCGGTAATGACCGGCGCGGTGTTGTCCACATCGACCGTGTCGCTTTCTCGCTGACCAGACAGCACGCGGTCGGGTGTGTTGGCGAGTGAGTCGGATGCCGTGACGCGGACGAAGTACCGTCCGTCGGCGACCAATGTCGTATCCCACACAAACAGCGCGTCAGCCAGACCGGTGCGAAGTTCGCGCCACGTGGTCTCGCCTTCGCGGCGGTACTGCAGGTCATACATCAGGCGGTCCGCATCCGCATCGTCGGCCTTCCATTGAAACGTGCGCAGACCACGCTGAAACATCCGGCGCCCGAGTGACGGAGGATTGGCGGACTCCGATCCTGGTGGACGCCTGGAATCCGCGATCGCGTCATCGAGACCGGCGATGGCGCTTTCGTCGCTGGAGAAGGGACGCTGGAACACCACGCCGGGCGGGTGCACGGTGATCTCGTTGACCGCCGGGCGCGTGTTTCGCGGAAGGTACGCGACGGTTACGGACGTCAGAACGGCCGGTGACGCAACGACGGGAAAGGTGGCGCGCCACTGTAGAAACCGGGCTGCCGGGCTCTGGATGGGTTGTCCGGTGGCCACAGAGTATGACGTGGACCAGTCGCTCCACGAATCGTCGGGTTGTTCGGTGTTGCCCGAGCGTGTCTGAAGCGTGACGGAGCCGGTGCCATCCCACTGGATGGATCCCCACTGGGCCTGGGTTTTTGCGTCACGCACCGGTGAGCGATAGGTCGCGGCACCGGTCGGCGCCGGCGACGTGTTCAGGGCCAGCACGCGTCCGGGATTGGCCGACACCATCAACGTGCGCGCGCCGTCACGAAGCAGGCGAGTCACCTGGCGGGCGTCGACCGATGAGAGCAACAAAACGCTGCCATCAACGCCGAGCTGATAGAGCCGGCCTTCAGGCCCTGTCGCAGCCAGCACGGTGCGGTCGTCGACGACGGCGAGGTCATAGATGGCATCGGTCGTCTCCCAGAGGGGATCCCAGACGCCCGAGGCGTCCACGCGATACACGACCGACCGGCGACCAGACAGGACCGCAGGGGCGGCGCCGGTCGTGGTCGAAGTGGCGGCTTGTGTGCCGCCGACGGTGATCGTGACGCTGCCGGTCACCGCCGCCTCACCGCCGGGCTCGCCGGAGGCGGTGATGGCGGCTACAAACAGGCCGCCGTCTGGAGACGGTTTGATGCTGCGCAGCTCCGTGAGCGCCGTTTCAAGCACGACGAACGGCCGATCGGATGCGTCGAAACGGTAGAGCCGCGCAGGCTGGTCGGTGCCCGCGAACATTCGACCGCTCTGATCGATGGCCAGCGACACGACGTGCCGCGCGGGTGGCCGGTACACCACCGTCGACGTGCCGTCGGGGTTGACGCGGTGAATCGTCGCCGGATGTCCGGTCGCGACCCAGAGGCGGTTCTGCGCATCGGCGACCAGCGCCCAGATATAGGGTTCCGCGGGATCAAAAAACACGCGCGACGATCCGTCGGCTTCGATGACGTGTACGCGGCCCTCGGGAGAACTCGCCGCGAACACGCGGTTGCCGGCGACGGCGATCGCGTGAATGGCCGACGGCTCCACGTCGAGGATCGTGGTGACTTCATTGCCGCGTGCGCGTACCACACGACCATCACCCCCCGTGCCCACGTACCACGCACCGTCAGTTCCACCGGCGAGGCTCCAAGCCTGCGGCGCGCCGAGGTCGTGGACCACGGTCACGGCCGGAGCGGCGACGAGTCGCCCGGCGGCGTCAATGGAGACACCGGACGCATGGCCCTTGAGAAATTCCGCCTGGGAGGCGACCGTCCAGAAAACGGGCCCGGCAGCCGGCAAGAATGTTGACGATGCGGCGAACAGGAGTGCAGTGAGAGCAGGACGAAACAGTCGATGCATGGGTTATCGATTCGCGCGAACGGTCAGCGGCACTTCGCGCGAGCCACGGACGACGCGTGGAAGTCTGAGTTGCCAGGAGCCAAGAACGGTCCGCGACAATGCGGTGGACGCCGCGGACTTGTCGGCGTCAAGCGCCGCCTGAATTGAACTGGGGAGCGCCGGTTGTGACTCACCTGCGGTGGACGTGCCCGCCGCCGGCGCGAGCAACCGCACGTGCAGATGGTGGTTGGCGCGAGTGTCGCGCAGGCGAGTGATGAGCGCGTCCAGGCTGGCCGGCGCCGCCGGTCGCAGTTCGCTCTGCTCCAACGCGGCCAACGTCGGTGCATCGGAGACCAGGAGTGTGACCGGCCCGGTCAGTCGGGCGGGCATGGTCACCGGCATCGACACCGTTTCGACCGCCCCTCGATAACGGCGCAATTGCACGTGCACGGTGTGTGTGCCCCCGGGCACCGGATGCACAGTGTCGAGCCACACGCGTTCAATCGTCGAGTGGTCTTCGGTCTCGGTCACCCGCAACGTGACCTCCATCGAGTCAGGCAGGAGGGGACGAAACGTGTTGGTCGCCAGTGCGCCAATGGGTGTGAGCGTCGTCGTGGCGGCCTGGGTCAGCGCGGTGTCCCCAGAAAAAATATCGTCAATCTCAAGTCGGCCCATCGCGCCATATGAAATGTGCCCCTTGGCGGAGATCGTCGTCGGCCCGGCCGGCCGATCGTAGGACGACAGGGTGTTGAGAATCGAGACAAACGCAAACAGCGGCGTGAGGCTCTGGTCGTGCAGCACCTGGAAGTTGAACGAACGGGCAGCGGCGCCGGCAGATTCAAGTGTGACGCGCACGGCGAGTTCCGCGGGGCCGCGTCCAAGCACGCCACCGACACCGACGGAGCGGTCCTGCGTCATCCGCCCGATGACTGGCCCCATCGCGCCGATCTTCATCGACGAGTCGAGGCTCGGCAACACCGTCAGGACTGTCGCCTGGGTCATGGGCATCGTGGCGGGCCCCTGACTCAGGAATGCGTGACCAAAGGCATACACCTGCGCCCCATCAATGTGTGTCACCGTGCCCGACGCGCCCATCTCCATGTCGCCGCGAATAAACGTCATGCCGACCGGATCCCCCGGCCGCAGCACGCGTTGGACGGGCTTGTCCGCCGAAGCCTTGGCGGAGGCGGAACCCTGGACGGCGCCATCGCGCTTGCCCGCCGACGCCTCGGCGAAGGCGGGAAGCGACCTCTCCAGGTCTTCGCTGAGTCCTCGCGCGAATACCGCGGCTCCGATGGGGCGCAGGCGCGGCGCCCAGTCCGCGAGTGAGGCGGCGCCGACAATGTCAGTGGGACGCAGGGGCGTCCGCACCGGCGTGGCGGCGCGAGTGACGACACGGCCCAGGGCGCCGTAGATCTGTTCAGGCGTCGCCGGCCAGGTTAAATCGAACTCGGTGCTCGCGGTCCGCGCGGGTGCATCACGCATCGCTGCGATCATTTCGGCGATGGGCGTGATGCCCGCGATCGGTTCGCGCGGAAACGAGCCCAAGGCGTAGGAGACGGCGCCGATAAGTTTGCCGTCCACGTAGACGGGACTGCCGCTCATGCCCTGAATGACGCCCGTCTGCGCGAGAGGCCCCCCCTCCAGGCGCGCCACAATGAGGTCGCGGCCTGGTGCAATCACGTTCTTGAGCACGCCAATGATGTTGGCGCGGAAGTCCTCGAGGGTGTCTCCCGCAAACACCGTGCGCCCAATGCCCACCATGCCGGGACGGATATCTCCCACGGGCATGAACGGCGTGGGTTGCGCGCTCGGAAGGCTGCCGCCAACCCCGGCGCCGGCCACCACAAGCAGAAATGCCCAACGCCGCCAGGACATGGGTGAAATGTATGCCACACGCTGGTTATAACACGCGGCTGGTTGACGCCCTCCACCGGCCTCTGGTACGCTCCAGTCCAGTTTCATGATGCGTCCCTTCAGCCACGTCTCTGTGTCCGGACATACGGTCCACACCTCGCCCGCGGCGGCGTATTGGTGGTGGTATGCCCAGCACATTGGGGAGGGCGACGCGCGGCGGTAAACAGCCACCACGACGCGAGATTCGAGCCTCTTCAGTGACTACTGAAGAGGCTTTTTTATTTTTATGCCACAGCCGCAAATCGTGCAGACCGTCACCGCCACCACCATGGCGGAGCTGCGCGCGCGCCGTGACGCCGCCGAGCACTGTGATCTGGTCGAGCTGCGACTGGATGGGGTGACCGAGCTGGACGCCGCGGCCGCTGTCGCCGGCCACACACTCCCGGTCATTGTCACGTGTCGTCCAGTCTGGGAGGGTGGACGATGGGAGGGAGACGAAGCCGATCGTCGTCGTCACCTGGCGGCTGCGGTGGCGGCCGGCGCAGAGTACGTCGATATCGAGCATCGCGCCGGATGGGTGCCCGACCTGCGCGGTACCACCATCCGGCTTATCGTGTCCGTTCACGATTACAGCGCGATGCCGCCAGACATTCCGGCCCGCATCGGCGAGATGCGACGGCGCGGTGCGGACGTCGTGAAGGTTGCGGTCACAGCCCGCACCGCGTCGGAGTGCCTGCAGTTGCGGGACGCGGTTCTGGCGTGCGGCGACCCAGGCGCCATCGTCTGCATGGCGCTGGGCGCCGCCGGCCAGATGACCCGTTTGATGCCGTCACACTTTGGATCGTGCTGGACGTACGGCGGAGAGGCCGCCCCGGGGCAGATTGCGGTGCGCCATCTGGCAGAGACGTACCGCGTGAGGTCACACAGCGCTGGCACCCTGATTTTTGGTGTGGTGGGCGCGCCAATCGCGCATTCGGCGTCTCCGGCCATGCACAACGCCGCCATTGCAGCGGCGGGCCTCGATGCCGTGTATGTACCGATCCTCGCACCCTCGGTGGCTGAGGCGGCGCTGGTCGCCGAGTCGTTGGGATGTGCCGGTCTGAGCGTGACGGCACCGCTCAAGAGCGGATGGCTCACGCGTGACAATGTCACGGCGGACGATAATCCGTCGCAGCGACTTGGTGCGGTGAACACCTTGATGCGACACGAGCGCGGGTGGCTTGCGCGCAATCTCGACGTGGCAGGGTTTCTCGATCCGCTCGATCACGCGGCCGTTGCGCTGCCGGCAGCATCAGCGCTGGTGCTGGGCGCGGGCGGTGCGGCCAGGGCTGCCGCCTACGCACTGGGGCAACGCGGCGCCAACGTGACAATTGCCGCGCGCCGCGACGATGCCGCGTTGCAGGTGGCTGCGCAGCTTGGTCTGCGCGCAGTGACGTGGCCGCCACGCGGGTTCTGGGATCTGGTGGTGAATGCGACGCCGGCGGGCACGTGGCCCAGCGTCACCGTGCGGCCTGTCGCCAGCGACGCCGTGCGGGCGGGGGTCGCCTATGACCTTGTCTACAACCCGGAGGAGACCGTGTTCCTGGGTGACATGCAAAAGGCGGGCGCGCGGGTGATTGGTGGGTTGGACATGTTGGTGGGGCAGGCTGCCCGCCAATTTGAGTGGTGGACAGGGCGAGTGGCCGACCGGGACGTGATGCGCGACGCAGCACGCCGGTTCATCGGGGAGACTTCCGGATCATGAAACAGACGACGTTCGAAGAATTCGTGGAATTGTCGCGCCGTGGCACCTTTGTGCCGGTGTGGCGCGAGATCATGGCAGATCTGCTGACGCCGGTGTCGGCGTTCCTCAAGATTGCCGAACACTCCGACTATGCGTTCCTGCTCGAGAGCGTGGAAGGCGGAGAGCATGTCGGCCGGTATTCGTTTCTGGGCAAGGATCCGTTCCTTGTGGTGCGTGGGCGGACGGGCGAGACCACCATCGAGCAGGCGGGCAGCACCACGACGCAGACCGAACCGCTGGTGCAGGTGATGCGCGGCTTGATGGCGGAGTTCTCGTCGCCGTTTGTGCCTGACCTGCCCCGGTTTACCGGCGGCGCGGTCGGCTACTGCGACTACGACACCGCGGAGTGGTTTGAACCGTCGGTTGCGCGTCCGGACGCCGCCGGTGACGATCCCGACCGGGTGCGCGCCGGCTTCATGGTGTTTGACACCGTGCTGGCGTTTGACCATGTGAAACATCGGATTCTGGCGATTTCAAACGCCCGGGTGCGTCCGGGAGAAAACCTGCGTTCGCTCTACGACTTCGCGGTCGCGAAGATCGACTTCCTTGAGCGGGAACTCGACCGCAACCTGTCGCGCAGTGAGCGTCGGACCGGGACGGAGCTCACGATCACGTCCAATCAGACCCAGGCTGAATATGAGGCCTCGGTCCGCACCATTCAGGAACACATTGCCGCGGGCGAGGTGTACCAGACGGTCCTGTCTCAACGATTTGACACCGAGACTGCGGCGTCGCCATTTGATGTGTATCGGGCCCTGCGGCATATCAATCCGTCGCCATACATGTTTTTCATCAGGCACGGTTCGCAGGCGATCATTGGTGCCTCGCCGGAGATGCTCGTGCGTGTGGAGGGCTCGCGGGTGGAGACACATCCCATCGCCGGCACCCGACCTCGCGGGGCGTCACCGGAAGAGGATCAGCGACTGGCGGAGGAACTGCGACGCAGCGACAAGGAGCGCGCCGAACATGTGATGCTCGTCGATTTGGGGCGCAATGATCTGGGTCGCGTGTGTGCGGTCGGCTCGGTGCGGGTGCCGCAGTATATGGCGCTGGAGCGCTTCTCCCATGTCATGCACCTGGTGTCGCGGGTCGAAGGGCAGTTGGCGGACAACTGC
>JBKJTD010000008.1:0-9764 GCA_046590915.1 Vicinamibacterales bacterium | reverse complement strand
CTTCCACGACATCGATGCGCTTGAGGTCGCGGCTGGTGCGCGTGAAATACAACTTGGCTGGATCTCCGCTGAGCCACCGCGGTGTCGTCTCGCCCTTCTCGCGCTGAATGTTCGTTGTCGGCTGCGTCAGGATGCTGATCTGCTGATCCTTGAAGGCGTCCGAGCTGAGCTTGAGCTGCTTGCGAGCGGTGATGTCAAAGACATGCAGTTCGGCCTGCGGCTGATTGGCTTCACCGGGCATGCCGTACTTGTAGGTCTCGAGACGCGGTCGCGGACTGGAGAGTGAATTGATCACCCAAAGATCGCCGACTTTGCGCGAATCCGAGCGCTGCAACGAAAAGCGCTTGTGGTCCTGAGACCACTGCACACCGACCGCGCGGCGACGAACGCCAAACTTCTTGTCGTTTTCGTGCGGCTGAGTCGCCGCTCCGGCACGGCCGGTGGTGCCCTGCTGGCCTTGCCCACCTCCGCGACCGCCGTCCTCGTCGTCATCGTCCTGTGCGCCGCCCTGCTGGGTCGGTGCGTAGCCGTAGTGCTCCTCACCGTCGGTCGTGAGCTGGATTTCCTGCACGGACGGCTCGTTCGGTGTCTTCTGCGCGACAGCGAAATTCTTGGCGTCCATCATGAACAAGTTCTGCCCACGCGCAAACACGACCGTCTGCTTGTCGGGCGACACTTGCGCCCAGCTCGGGTTGGTTGACTCGGCTTCGTGCTTATCGTTGAGGACGACGGTGCCGGTGGCGAGTTCGTACTCGAGCCACCATGTTTTTGTCTGCTGCGCGGCGGCACCCGTGCCCGCGCCGTCGGCGCGACCACCCTGCTGCTCTTGCCCACCACGGCCTCCTGCGCGTCCACCCCGGCCACCCTGCTGCTGCTGATCGTCACCGGTCTGCGTCATGCCGGTGACTTCCGCGCCCGACATGCTGATGACCGTCGCCTCACGAGGCAGTGCGACGCTGAAGCGAATTTTGCGGTCGTTATCGAAGAACCGGATTTGATTGATGGGCAGGTGCTGCGCGTCGTAGGGCGTGCGCAGGATTTGCGTCAACTGGGCAGCCATCCGGGCGTTGTCCCAGAGGGGCGTCTTGGCCTTTTTCCCCGGATCCACCATCCACCATTTGCGCCCGGCAGGTGTTTCGTACACGTACCAGAACCGATCGCTGAACTCGAGCCAATGCGGCGCCACCGAAGTACTAAAGACATACTTGCCGACCTTGGTCGACGTCCATCGGAAGGCGAGGTCATAGTTGGGCTTCGGCAGCTCGCGGCCGGCGGTGGCGGTGCTGAAGGGTTTGTTGTCGGCGGCCGGCAGCGCCTGCTGTGCCAGCGGTGAGGCAGTCGCGGCGAGAACCAGCACCAGAATCAGTCGAAAAACGGGCTTCATGCGAACACTCCTTGGGCACGCAAACTATAATCGTGATTGAGGGCAATCTGATCATGACTGTCGCGTGCTGGCTTTTCTGTCTGTCGCTGGCGCAACAGGTGCCCGGGCAACCTACACCCGTGTCCCCGGAGGTTCGGGCGCAGTTCAGTGTGACCGTCACAGCCTCAGACAGCGTCACGGTGCGCGTGTACGACTACCTGCAACTGGTCGCCCGCCGCAACAACCTCAGGGCCCGATTCGGTGACCGCGCCACCGCTGCCGAGCTGGAACTGGTACTCCTGTTTGAGGACCGTCCGAAGATGCCGTGGAACCGGCGGGATATCGGGAGCGTGAACCTTCGGATCAGCCCGGATGGGGACAAAGCGGCGGTTGAATACTGCATGCGCCGATGCACAGAGCGCAAACCGGAGATCGTGGCCTACTCGTCGACCCTCGACCAATTCCTGAAGAAGTTGGACGCGGCCTCCGCCGCGTTGTCGCGCCGGTACAGGTAGAACGACCTGAGAGGTCGGTGGCGCTGGTGTCTACACGCCGCCGACCTCTGAGGTCTACCGCAGCGACGCGGCGTAGCCTTTGACCGTCGCGACCAGCGAGCGATACTTCTTCGCGTCGATCGGGTTGGACGCGGTGGCGTCTTTTTCGATCGCCGGAATCATCGCATCAAGCGCGTCAGCGGCAGTGGCACGCGCAGCGCCGGTGGCCTTTTCCGCGGCACTTAAAGCGTCGGCGACTTCCGTGCCACGCGCAGCAGTCATGCCTTTTCTGCGCGTCAACTGATCGATGTATGCACGCGCCACCACCGGGCTGTTGGGCCACGCCATCTTCGGCTGCGACTGCGCGTTGAACTCCTGCATCTGCACGAGTTTCGCAGCAGCAATTTCGTTGGCCGACAGGAATTCGCTGGGCTTGAGCTCCAGCACGTCCAGACCACGCGCGATTTCTGATCCGTAGATGTATCCGTTGTACCAATACGCGGACCAGTAGCCGCCGACGATGAGCTTTTCGGCGCTGATGGGACCGCGATCGAAGTACGCAATTTCAACCGGACGGGTCGAATCGGTAAAATCAAAGACCGACAATCCACCCTGGTACCACGCCTGCACCTTGATGTCGCGACCGGGCACTGGAATCAGCGAACCGTTATGCGCCACGCAGTTTTCGGTCGCCGTCTGCGCGGCCGGCAGTTTGTAGTAGCCGCGGAAGATCATCTTCTTGTTGTGGATTTCGAAGATCGCGTTGGCGCCCCAGCTCGGCAAATCCGTCTCGCGGCAGCGCGGGTTCGTGCCGCCACCCCACTCGTCGGTGAAGATCACCTTGGTGCCGTCATTATTGAACGTCGCAGAATGCCAGTAGGCGAAACTGGGGTCGCTCACCGCATCCAGTCGCACCGGTTTCACCGGGTCCGACACGTCGATCAGGATGCCGTTGCCTGAACACGCACCGGCTGCGAGTCCCACCTCGGGATACACCGTAATGTCGTGGCACTGGTTGGTGGTCGCCGACCGCTGCGTGCCTTCGCCGTGAACGCCGCCGGGCCATAGGCCCGCAATCGCGCCGGTGCCATAGTCCTGGAAAATGCGCGGGCGCGACACGATGCGCGCCTTCTCGGGATTCTTGAGCGGCACCTCAATGACGTCGATGCTGAACATCGCCGTCTCAGGGTTGTCGCCGGGCGCACCGCCCGAGCAGATCGCCAATTCGTCGGTCTCACGCACGCCGCTCGTGCCTGATCCATACACATAGAGGATGTCCGGGTTCTTCACCGTCGGCACCAGCGAGTGCGTGTGTGAACCACGGCACGTCTGTACGGCTGCCACCTGGCGCGGCTTGTTCAGATCACTGATGTCGAAGATGCGCACGCCGCGGAACCGCTCCGGGTTCGGTTTGCCCATTTCTCCCGTGCCCTGCGTGCCGCAGTCCACGCGACCGTTCCCCTGCTCGACCGACATGAACAGCAGGTTGCCGTACACCGACAGGTCGCCCTGCCCGCCAGGGCACGGAATCGACGCGCGGAGTTTCATCGCGCGCGGATCTTCAATGTCGTAAAAATTGAATCCGTAGAAATTGCCGAGGAACGCCGTGGTGCCCTTGAACGCCAGATCCGAATTGGCAAAATTCAGTCCACCGTCCATCGGGTCTCCGAAGTTCTCGGGCCGTGGCACATTCTTCAGCAGCTCCATGTTCTTGGCAGCCTGACCAGCATCGGTCAGGCCGGCCTTGAGGCCCACGCGGGGATCAGGTGCCTGCTGCGCCGAGACCTGCCAGGCCCCGACAGTCACAATTGCCGCCGCCACCGCCGATACCAATCGCTTCATCATCGTCATCCTCATAGGTCTTTCATATCCTTCAGCATCTGGGCCATGCGTGAAATTTCCATGCGCTGGTCGGAATCCACGTGTGACGCAAAGTCAAACATATCCGCCTGTTGCGCCGAGCCCGGCGACTTGAACAGTTCTTCCACCATGATGATCGCGCCCATGTGATGTTTGATCATCCCCTCAAGGAAGAGCCGATCAAAGATCGGCCCTGTGGCGGCCGCAAGCTTCGCCATGTCGGCATCGGTGAGCATCCCGGGCATCATCCCACCGGGCATGTGATGCGCGTGTTCGCTCGGCTGGGGCTGCTTGCGCTCGTCGAGCCAGCGCCGCATCCAGGCAATTTCGTCGTTTTGCGAGACTTCGATCCGCAGCGCCATCATGCGCATCGACTCACTGTCGGTGCGCGATTTCAGCAGGTTGACCATCGCAATCGCTTGCGCGTGATGCGTGATCATGCCGGAGATGAATTTCACGTCGCCCGGCGAGTACGGCAACGCGACCCCCTTGTCCGCAGTGTTCATCGGCGCGGAGGTGCTGGCTTCGCCAGGACGACCCATCGTCACGACCACCGGCGCATCGCCCATCGGCAATGTCTGGCACGCTGACAATGTCGTGACAGCCAGAATAATGCCCCCGGCCAGTCGAGTGGTGTGACGCATTGAGACGGCTCCACGGTGTTGATGCACTGCCTTCAGATTGTAGCGCGACAATCGATTGCATTGCGCTTGAACCCGGAACCACTTGGATCAAGGATCAGAGCGTGCCCACCCGTCCTGATTTGCTGAAGCGCGCGGCCGACCATGCGGTCGCGTATCTCGACACCATCGCCGACCGTCATGTCGGCGCCATGGCGACCGGCGACGAGCTTCGCCGCCAACTCGCAGTCCCGTTGCCTGACACGGGCGATCCTGAAGACGCCGTGATCGACGCGTTGGCGATGGCCGGAGCGCTTGGCACGGTTGCCACACAGGGACCGAGATTTTTCGGGTTTGTCGTCGGCGGCAGTGTGCCGGCCGCGACGGCAGCCGACTGGCTGGTGTCAGCGTGGGATCAAAACGCCGGTATCTACGTGCTCTCGCCCGTCGTCTCGGTCATCGAGGACATCACGGCCGGGTGGCTCAAGGAACTGGCAGGGTTACCCGGCGGCTGGAGTACAGGTTTCGTCACTGGGTGCCAGGCAGCGAACTTCACGGCGCTGGCCACCGCACGGCATCATCTCCTTGCACAGGTCGGCTGGGACGTCGAGGCCAACGGCCTCTACGGCGCACCGTGGGTGCATGTCGTGTGCAGCGAGGAGTCGCACTACACGATCTTCAACGCGCTCAAGTTGCTGGGCTTCGGCGCAGAACGAGTGACACGTGTGGCGAGCGATGCCCAGGGCGCCATGCGCGCGGATGAACTGGAGAGAACCCTGTCGGCACTCACGGGCCCCACCATTGTGTGCGCGCAGGCGGGTAACGTGAACACCGGGGCGTTTGATCCCATCGACGAGATCGCGACCATCACGGCCGCCCACGGAGCATGGCTGCACGTGGACGGCGCGTTTGGTCTTTGGGCCGGAGCGAGTCCCACCCGCGCGCATCTCGTGAAAGGTATCGCGCGGGCCGACTCAGTCGCCACCGATGCCCACAAGTGGATCAACGTCCCCTACGACAGCGGCGTCGTGTTCACCGCGCATCCTGCGTCACACCGGCGCGCGATGACCCTGTCGGCGGCCTACATCATCGAGTCGGCCAAGGAGCGCGACCCGCACGAATTTGTGCCCGAAGAGTCCCGCCGGGGTCGCGCGGTGCCGATCTACGCAGCGCTGCGGACGATGGGGCGTCAGGGATTTGGAGCGCTGGTCGACCGCTGTTGCGCACTCGCAACTCTGCTGGCGACGCGGCTGAGCGCCGACGAACGTCTCGAAGTGCTCAACGACGTGGTGCTCAATCAGGTACTGATTCGGGTGCGGGGCGACGAAGCCGACGCACAGACGCGACTGATGGTCGAACGCCTGCAGCAGGAAGGCACGTGCTGGGCCAGTGGCACCACGTGGCATGGGATGTCTGCGCTGCGACTCTCGGTCAGCAACTACTCCACGACAGACAAGGACATTGAGCGGACGGCGGACGCTATCCTTCGGAGCGTGTGAGGACGGCCGACAATTGGTCGAGGCTGTCGATGACGGGGATGGTGGCGTCCAGGTCGGTCGCACCGGCACGGCGCCCGTCGCGGTCAAGCCACACACCGCGCATCCCGATCTGCCTGGCGCCCAGAACGTCGTGGGGCAAGCTGTCGCCAACCATGACGGCTTCCGCCGCTGTCACCTGCATCTGATCCAGCGCTTCCTGGAATATGCGCGGGTCCGGTTTCATCACGCCGAACTCCGCTGACGACACCGCCACCGTCATGAGGCCATGGAGCGCAAAGTGCTCCTGGAAGCCGATGAGGGATCGATGAGAGTTCGAAATGAGCCCCATTTTGACTTGTCGACGCTGCAACTCCCTGAGCGCCCCAGGCACATCGTCGTACATCTCGAAATGGTGGTGATGGGCCCAATCGTCGTAAATTTCGCGGGCGGCAATGGCCACGCCTGGGCCCTGCCCGCCCATGAGTTCGATGATTCGGCTCGTGTATCGAACGAAAATCTCGTCGTGGTCCCGCTGGTCCGGACCGTCCAGCAGCCCCGCCGCGGCGTTGACCGCCACCTCGAACGCCGCCTCGTCGACCGGGACACCGTGCTGGGCACACGTCTCGGCGTATCCGGACGCCATGAACCGGGGGCCGGGGCGAATCAGCGTGAAGTCGACATCAAAGAAGACGGCAGTGGGAGTCACAACGGGTTTCACACGAGCGGCGAATATAGAATAAGGGTGTACACCCGTGATGCGCGACTGGAAAGACACTCTCAATCTCCCCCGGACTGACTTCCCCATGAAGGCGAACCTGCCGACGGCCGAGCCGGCGGCGATCGCCCGCTGGCAGGACATGAAGTTGTACGAGACTATTCGCGCGCACCGGGCGGGTGCGCCGCGTTTTGTCCTGCACGACGGGCCCCCCTACGCCAACGGCGAGATTCACATCGGGCACGCGCTCAACAAGATTCTCAAAGACTTCGTCGTCAAGTCGAAGTCGATGGCAGGTTTTGACGCGCCCTATGTGCCCGGATGGGACTGTCACGGCCTGCCGATCGAGCTCAACGTCGAGCGCGAGCTTGGCCCCGCAGCCAAGGATCGGTCCATTGGCGACTTCAGACGCGCGTGCCGGGCGTTTGCCTCGAAGTTTGTCTCGTCGCAGCGCGCGGACTTCGAGCGACTTGGCGTGCTCGGCGACTGGGATGCGCCCTATCTCACGATGAACGTCGGCTATCAGGCCGCCATCGTGCGCGCGCTGGGCCGGTTTGTGGATCGTGGACTGGTCTACAAGGGCAAAAAGCCCGTGCACTGGTGTCTGCGCGACCGGACGGCGCTTGCCGAAGCAGAAGTCGAATACGAGACGCACACGTCGCCGTCGATCTTCGTGGAGTTTCCGCTCTCGGAAGGCGACACCATTCTGGCGAGCCGCGTGCCCGTCATCAAGGGCCGCCTCGTCTCGGCCTTGATCTGGACCACGACGCCGTGGACGATTCCGGCAAACCTGGCCATCGCGTTTCATCCCGATTTTGAGTACGGCGTGTATGAGCACGACGGACGACTGATCCTGCTGGCCACCGGGCTGGCTGACGCCGTCGCGACACGGACATCTCGCGCTCTCGGCACGCCTCTGGCCGCATTCAAGGGCGCAGTGCTGGAGGGCGTTGCGTTCAGACATCCGCTGTACGACCGCGACTCGGTCGGCGTGCTTGCGGACTACGTGACGCTGGAACAGGGCACCGGCGCTGTGCACACCGCCCCGGGCCACGGCACCGACGATTTCAATACCGGTGTGCGGTACGGACTTCCGATCACCACGCCGATCGGCACGCACGGTCGATTCAACGACGACACGCCGATTGTCGGCGGGCTGAAGGTGTTTGAAGCCAATCCGGTGGTGGAAGCGGCGCTCGCCGAGCGCGGCCGCCTGTGGCACCGCTCCGACTTCGAACATTCGTATCCGCACTGCTGGCGCTGCCATCAGCCGGTCATCTTCCTGGCGACCCCGCAATGGTTCATCCGCATGGAAGGATTGCGCGACGAGGCCACCGCGGCCTCTGAGGCAACCCAGTGGCACCCGGCGTGGGGGCGCGAGCGGATGACGGGCATGTTCGCGACTCGCCCCGACTGGTGCATCTCGCGTCAGCGCGCGTGGGGTGTGCCGATTCCCGCCGTCACATGCACGGGATGTGGTCATTCACATCTGACACCCGAGTTGGTGGAGCGCGCAGCAGCCGTGTTTGAACGCGACAACGCGGACGCGTGGTACGACGCGCCGATTGAGACGTTTGTCCCGGCGGAGTTCCGCTGCGACGCGTGCGGCGGCGCGGCGTTCGAACGTGAGGGCGACATCCTCGACGTCTGGTTTGATTCCGGCTCGAGCCACGAAGCCGTCCTGGCCCTGCGACCCGAGCTGCGCTGGCCCGCGGATCTCTATCTGGAAGGCACGGACCAGTATCGCGGCTGGTTCCAGTCGTCCCTGCTCGTCGGTGTCGGCACACGCGGTCGCGCGCCGTACGACGGCGTGCTCACGCACGGCTTTGTCGTGGATACGCACGGCCGAAAGATGTCGAAATCGATCGGCAACGTGATCGCGCCGCAATCAGTCATCAAGGACAGCGGCGCCGACGTGCTGCGCCTCTGGGTCGCGATGGTGGACTACCGCGACGAAATCCGACTGGGCAAGGAAGTGCTCGCACGCACGGTGGAGGCGTATCGAAAAATCCGCAACACCTTCCGCTATCTGCTGTCGAACCTGTATGACTTCGACCCGGCCGTGCACCAGGTCGCGCACCGCGACATGTTGAGCGTTGACCGGCACATCCTATCGCGGTACACCCGTCTTGAGCGGAAAATGCGGGCCGCCTACGACGCGTTTGACTTCCAGTCGCTTGCCCACGCGGTCAATGAGTTTGTGACGGTGGATCTGAGCGCGCTGTATCTCGATGTCTCAAAGGACCGTCTGTATACGTTCCGTGCCGACTCGCTCGAGCGACGGTCGGCACAGACGGCGCTGTACGTGCTGGCTGACGGTCTGGTGCGCCTGATGGCGCCGATCCTCTCGATGACGGCCGACGAAATCTGGGCCCGCCTGCCCGGCACGCGCGAAGCATCCGTGCACATGGCCGACTTTCCCAGCAGCCCCGAGTCGTGGATCGATGAAGGTCTCGATGCCCACTGGGCGGCGCTGGCCGACATTCGACGCACGGTGAATGAACACCTGGAACGCGCGCGTGCCGACAAGACCATCGGCGCCCCACTCACGGCGCACGTGACCCTGTCGGCATCAGGAGACGATTGGCAGGTGCTCAAGCGGGCTGAGGCCGAGTTGCCCATGGTGTGCATCGTTTCGGCAGTCACAGTCGGGGAGAGTGCCGACGGCCCACTCACAGTCACCGTGGCGCACGCGTCGGGTGACAAATGCCCGAGATGCTGGCGCTTTGTGCCCGCGCTCACGACCGTCGGCGATGACGCCGTCTGTGATCGCTGCGCGGACGCGCTGGGGCCGGCCGCGTGACGCGACGTATTCCAGCGCTCGCGTGGGTGATCGTGATCATCGTGATCCTCGACCAGATCACCAAGGCCATGGTCCACTCGTCGTTGTCACTCTACGAGAGCACCACGATCATTCCCGGTCTGGTGGACCTCGTCCATGTGCGCAACGAGGGGGTGGCGTTTGGCCTGCTGAACAATCTCGACATCCCCTACAAGGCGGTGGTGACCACCGCGCTGGCGGGCCTTGCGCTGGCCGTCATCGGCTATTACTTCAGCACCCAACTGCAGCCGCACGAAAAACTGGCGAGGTACGGGCTGGCGTCCATTGCCGGTGGGGCCGTCGGCAATCTCATCGACCGGGTCCGCCAGGGGTACGTGCTCGACTTCGTCGACGTGTATCGGGGCGACTGGCATTTCTGGGCGTTTAATGTGGCTGACTCGGCGATCACCATC
>JBKJTD010000369.1:0-16216 GCA_046590915.1 Vicinamibacterales bacterium | reverse complement strand
CATTGCCTCATTGCCTCATTGGGTAGGTGTGTGCTGAAGTAGGAAGGCTGTCATGTTCATGTTGACGGGCCGTGTGGCCCTGGTAACCGGCGCGTCACGCGGAATCGGTCGAGCCATAGCCCTCTCGCTCGCAGCAGGGGGCGCCCATGTGGTCGCGGCCGCGCGCGGTGACAACGCGAAGGCGACGGTTGACGCCATTGCGGCGGCCGGGGGCAGTGCCGAAGTGGCCACCCTTGATGTCACCGACCCTGCTAGTGTGGAGGCCGTCGTCTCCAGTGTGCTCGACCGCCACAAACGCATCGACGTGCTGGTCAACAACGCGGGTGTGACCAAGGACCAGTTGATGTTGCGCATGAAGCGAGACGACTGGGACGGGGTGATCGCCGCCAATCTCACCGGCGCGTATACGTGTGTGCAGGCGGTGCTGAAATCGATGGTGAAGGCCCGGCAGGGCCGCATCATCAGCATCACCTCGGTGGTGGGCGAGGCGGGCAATGCCGGTCAGGTCAATTACGCCGCGTCCAAGGCGGGGTTGATAGGTTTCACCAAGGCGCTGGCACTTGAAGTGGCCTCGCGGGGCATTACCGTCAATGCCGTGGCCCCAGGCTTGATTGACACGGATATGACCAGGGCCATTTCCGCGGGCGCGCACGAGGAGTGGGCGAAAAAAATTCCGCTGCAGCGGCTCGGCACCCCCGAGGACATCGCGGCGGCCGTCAGGTTTCTGGCCTCCGACGAGGCAGCGTATATTACGGGTCACGTGCTTTCCGTCAACGGCGGAATGCATACTTAGTAGGTTCAGGGTTCAGGAGGATATGAATGGCCGTCGCAGATCAGGTTAAGAAAATCATTGTGGAACAGTTGGGCGTGGATGAAGACGAAGTGACGACTGATGCGTCGTTTGTCGACGATCTGGGCGCCGACTCGCTCGATACGGTCGAACTCGTCATGGCCTTCGAAGAAGAGTTCAGCATCGAAATTCCCGACGAAGACGCCGAGAAGATCACGCGCGTCAAGGACGCCGTGGAATACATCGAAAAGCACGCGAAGAAGAAGTGAGCAGACGCGTCGTAGTCACGGGAGTGGGTCTGATCTCGTCCGTCGGTCTGGGCACGGCCGAGACGTGGGCGGGTGTGTGTGCGGGCACGAGTGGGATTGGGCCCATTACGCGGTTTGACGCGTCGCAGCATGCGTCGCGGATCGCCGGCGAGGTCAAGGGGTTCGACCCCCTGAACTTCGTGGAGAAAAAAGAGGTCAAGAAGATCGACCTCTTTATCCAGTACGCCATCGCCGCGGCGCAGTTTGCGGTCGATGATGCGCAGCTGAAGGTGACGTCCGACAACGCCGACATGACCGGGGTGTTCATCGCCTCTGGCATCGGCGGCTTCCTGACGATTGAGAACGAACACAAGGCACTGCTCAACGGTGGTCCCAGACGCATTTCACCGTTCTTTATCCCGGCCTCGATCATCAATCTCGCGGCCGGCCACGTGTCGATCCGGTTCGGCGCCAAGGGGCCGAATCTGGCCACGTGCACCGCGTGCACGGCCTCGGCCCACGCCATTGGTGAGTCGTTCGAAATCATCCGCCGCGGGGACGCGGACGTGATGATTGCGGGCGGATCGGAAATGGCGATTACGCCGCTCGGTGTGGGCGGGTTTGCCGCGATGCGCGCGTTGTCCACGCGCAACGATGAGCCCACCAAGGCCAGTCGACCGTTCGACAAGGATCGCGATGGGTTTGTGATCGGTGACGGCGCCGGTGTGCTCATTCTCGAAGAGCTGGAATCGGCCAAGGCTCGCGGTGCGCAGATTTATTGCGAACTGGTCGGCTACGGTCTTTCCTCCGACGCGTACCATCTGACTGGACAGCCGGCAGACGCCAACGGGGCCGTCCGGTCCATGAAGATGGCGCTGCGCAAGGCCGGGATCACACCAGACAAGGTCGATTACATCAACGCGCACGGCACCTCGACACCCATCAATGATCCGACCGAGACGTTGGCGGTGAAGACGACGTTTGGTGAGCACGCGTCGAAATTGGTGATGTCCTCCACCAAGTCGATGACCGGACATCTGCTCGGTGCCGCCGGTGGACTGGAGGCCGGCATCACGGCGCTCGCCGTCCGCCACCAAATTGCGCCGCCCACGGCCAACCTCGACAACCCCGACCCGGCGTGTGACCTCGACTACGCCCCACACACCGCGCGCAAGATGACAATCAATTATGCGTTGTCGAATTCGTTCGGGTTTGGCGGCACCAACGGCACGTTGCTGGTCAAACGATTCGCAGAGTAACGGGCGAAATTCTCGGAGCGGACGGGCTTCAGCCCGTGCGTCATCCGCCGGGCTGAAGCCCGGCGGCTCCGAAGTCGCTCGAAGCACGAAGAGAAAGAACACCCATGAAAATCGCCGTCTGCATCAAACAGGTCGTCTCACGCGAATGGCAAGTGCGCGTGAATGACGACAGAACCTGGGTTCGCGATCAGGACGCCGCCTGGGAGCTCAACGAGCCGGATGCATACGCGCTTGAAGAGGCGCTGCGGCTCAAGGAAAAACACGGCGGCGAAGTGGTGGTCATCTCGGCCGGTCCCGCGCGTGTGACGCAGGTCATTCGTGAGGCGCTCGCCCGTGGGGCCGATCGCGCGATTCATGTCGACGGCGATCACCTCGCGACTGCTGACGCGTTCACCGCTGCGGACGCACTGGCGGCGGCGATCAAGGACGAAGCGTGCGACCTCGTCCTGACCGGCCTCCAGTCCGACGACCAGGGCTTCGCGCAGGTCGGTGTCATCCTCGCCGAGCGCCTCGGCATGGCACACTCGACGATCATCATGGAAGTCCAGATCGAGGGCACGACGTTGAAGGTGAAGCGTGAACTCGAGGGCGGCTGGTTCCAGTGGATCAGCATGCCGCTGCCCGCGGTCATTACGATCCAGAGCGGCATCAATCAGCTCCGGTACGCCACGCTGAAGGGCATCATGGCGGCCAAGAAGAAGGAAATCAAAGCCGTTGCCGCGCCTGCCGCCGGCGCCGCGCGTCAGCGCATTGTGTCCATCTATGTGCCGGAGAAGACCAAGGCCACGCGGCTGATCGCCGGGACGCCGGCGGAAGCGGCCGCCGAACTGGTCCGCGTCCTGCGCGATGAAGCGAGGGTGTTTTAGTCATGATCTTTGTCATCGCAGAACAGAAGGACGGCGTGCTCAACCGCGCGTCATGGGAGGCGGTCGCCGCCGCCCAGCAGATGGGCGGGCCACTCACCATCGTGGTCCCAGGTTCCTCCGTCAACGGGCCGGCAGGTGAACTGGCCGCCGCTGACTCGGCCGGCGTCATCGCGCTGGAACACGCAGCGCTGGGCGCGTATACGCCGGACGCGTTTGTCGCGGCGCTCGAAGCGCTGGTGTCGGCCGAGGGCCCGTCACACGTCGTGTTGCCGCACACCTATCAGACGCGCGACTTCGCACCGAAACTGGCCGCCCGCCTGAATGCACCACTCGCGGCCGACTGTGTCGGACACAAAAATAGCGACGGTACGCACGTGTATGTGCGGTTGATGTTCCAGGGCAAGGTCAACGCGGATGTGGTCCTCGAAGGCGCCGGCCCCCACATCGTCACCTTCCAGATCGGTGCGTTCCGCGTGGACGCTGTGAAGAAGGGCAGTGCACCGGCCGCGGTGCGTCAGGTGGCCGCACAGGTGGACGCCTCCGCCATACGGCAGACGCCCGAGGCCCCGTTTCGCGAGGCCAAACAGGCGGTCGACCTCACGCAGGCCGAACGGATTGTCTCGGTCGGACGCGGCATCAAGGGGCCGGAACATATCGAATTGGCGAAACAGCTGGCCGAGGCGCTCAACGCGGAACTCGCCGCGTCGCGTCCGATTTGTGATGCCGGCTGGCTCCCCATGGAGCGACAGGTCGGCAGCTCAGGGCAGACCGTGGCACCGAAGCTGTACCTGGCTCTGGGCATCTCCGGGGCGATTCAGCATGTCGTCGGCATGAAGGGCACACGCACCATCGTGGCCATCAACAAGGATGCGGAGGCGCCCATCTTCGAAATTGCCGACTACGGGATCGTCGGCGACCTCTTCGATGTGGTGCCTGCGATGATCACGGCGCTCAAGAACTAGTTCCGGTATGGACCCACAGCCCACCGTTCTTCCGTTTGGAACGGCGCGCCGGTGGACGAAGGTGGCCGCGACGTTTTTTGCCGTGCACTTCACGCAGCAGGTGGTCACGCTGGCCACCGGGCTGCTGTTCATTCACTACCTGTCGGTTGAGGAGTTTGCCATCTACACGATGGCGACGTCGGTGCTGCTCACGTTTGCCTTCGCGACCGATCTGGGCAGTTCGTCGGCCCTGATGCACTTCTTTCATCAGTCACAACTGGGCAGGGAACCGTACGCCAATATGGCGACTGCGGTGCTGTCGTTGCGGCGGTGGATGTTTCTTGCGGGCGCGCCGGTCGCGGTGCCCATCCTGGTGGTGTGGGGCCGCGCCAACGGCCTCACGTCGGCCATGATCATGCTTGCCAGCGCGCTGGTGGTGGCGACGGTGTGGGTCCAGGTGCAGGGCACCACGCGCATCGTGGTGCTGCGCCTTGAAGGCGACTACGCGCGCAGCTACCGCGCAGAAGTGGTGGCGGCCCTGGCCCGGCTCGGTGCGGCGGCCGCAGTCATTGCCTTGGGTGTGACTTCCGCCATCTGGGCACTGGCCACGGCGTTGGTGTCGGCCTTCGCGCTCGCATGGGTCGCGCACGACGGGCGAATTCCCAGAGCCGCAGCGGCTGTACGTCCGCTGCAGCGGAAGGTGCTGCGCTATCTCGCGCCGTCGCTGCCAAGCGCGGTGTATTTCGCGGTTCAGGGGCAGTTGGTGATCTGGTGCGCCGCGTGGTTTGGCGGCCTAACGCTGGTGGCCAACATCGGCGCGCTCGGCAGACTGAGTCTGATCGTCGGCGCGTTTGGCGGCCTGTCGCACGTGGTGTTGCTGCCTCGCATGGCGCAGATCGTCGACGACCGGCTGTTTACGAGACGTCTGGTGCAGTTTGCTGCAATATTGACTGTCATGGCCGGTGTGCTGTTTGCCGCCTCGGTCGCGTGGCCGAGCGCCCTCCTGTGGCTCCTTGGTGACTCGTATAACTCGCTCTCGAAGGAAGTGCCACTGATTGTGCTGGCCGCCGGACTGTCGTTGCTCGGCGGCTTCTTCGGTGGGGTTGCCAATGCCCGATCGTGGAATCGCCTGCAGCCGGCAGCCCTGCTGCTGATGATGGCAGCTCAGGTCGTGATGATCATGTGGCTGAGGCTCGACACCACCCTGGGTGTTGCCTGGTTTGCCGTCGGGTCCGCTGCCGCCGGTCTGGCGTCCCAGCTGGCGATTGTCACGACGGGGCTGGTGCGGCCGTCGTGGGTGGCGTGGTAGGCCGGCGCCTCGCCAGTACGATCAGGTCCCAGGGGCGGCCGATGCGCAGCACGCGGTCGAGGTGACCGGCGCACATCAGAAGCACTCGCGGCATGAGGCTGCGACGCCCGCGGCCGAGCACCCGATATTGCCAGCGCCAGAGGGCCATCGTGACCCGAAGCGTGATGTGGAAACACGTCACGCTCCGCACCACATCACATCCGCTCTGCTGCAGATGTGCGCTCAATTCTCGCAGCGTGTATCCCTCCCGCACGTGAGCGGGATCTGACGGAGCGGGCGGCGTGGGAACTGAAATCACAAGCCACCCCTCCGGTTCGGTGACGCGAGCCAATTCCGCAAATCCGCGCCGGTCATCCACCACATGCTCCATCACTTCGGTGCAAAGAACTGAGGCAAATGTGGCCGCGCCAAACGGGATCTCGGTGACCGACCCTGCGCAGTCTTCGTGTCGGGCATCGGTCAGCCGCGCCGAGACCTGCGGGTGGTGGAGGTCCATGTGCACGATACGGGTGACGGCAGGGAACGATGCGAGGAAGCCCGCCAACAATCCTTCGCCGCATCCGGCATTCAGGCAGGCGCCACGTAGATGGTCGGTCCCCATGAGACGTTCCAGTGCCGCCTGTTGCACGATCACCCGCGCATCATCGGGCCATCCACCCTGCAGCCAAAAGCGCTTCACGGAGTCCAATCCGGCGGTGTCATAGTTAGGGCAACGGCATGGGCAGATCGAGGATAGCGTTTGCGGCCAACGCGGTGTCGCGCGCCGGGGGGCAGGGTGAATTCCTGCGCGCAATGATACACGTGATGGAACGCCGGGGGGATGCGACCGTCTACTCGCGCGGAGCGCGCTCGGCGGTGGTGCCGTGCGTGAACCTTCCCTTCCAGGGCAGCTGGCGTCGTCGTCTCTTTGAGCAGGTGCTGGCGACTCCCGTGGTGCGCAGGCGCGTCGACTGGTTGACCTCACTCGATGATGAGGACTTTGATGCGAGGCTGGCCGCGGCGGCGGGTCCGGCCGAGCTGTTTGACGGAGTCATGGCGCAATGCGCCACGGCGACGCGTCGCGATCCGCTCCGCTCCGCTCGCCGCATCGTCACCAGTCTGAACACGCACATTGTGCACCTCGATCGAGTGATGCGTGACGAGGCGCGGCGGGTGGGTTCCCCCTCGCCGACGTTTGTCTCGCCTCGCATGATCCGCCGTGTTCAAGAAGAACTCGCGACGGCGCAGGCCGTGCGGGTCTGCTCAAATTATGCGCGTCGGACATTTGTCGAGCGCGGGGTGCCCGCCGAACGAGTCCACGCAATTCCCATCGGGATCGATCTCGCACACTTTCATCCCGTCGAGAAGACCGACGATGTGTTTCGCGTGCTGGTCGTGTCGTCAGTGACTCCACGCAAGGGCGTGCATTACGCGCTGGAAGCGTTTGAACGCGCGCGACTGTCGAATGCGGAGATGGTGATCATTGGCGGCACCGGTGACACGTGGTCCCGTCGCTTGATTGAGGATTACACCAGCCGGTGTTCCAACGTACGACTGGAGCATCGCGACGTGACACGTGAACCGATTGCGCAGCATTACGGGCGGGCGGCGGTCCTAGTGCATGCGGCCGTCGAGGACGGGTTCGGACTTGTGATTGCCCAGGCACTGGCGTGTGGACGGCCGGTCATCGCCACACGGGAGAGTGGCGCCAGCGAATTGCTGCGCGACGGCGAGACCGGGTTTGTTGTGGACGCTCGTGATGTCGACACACTGGTCGAGCGCCTGCGGTTGCTTCATGCCGATGCGGCGCTGCGCGAGCGCATGGGGGCCAACGCCCCGGCCAGCGTGGCGCATCTGTCCTACGAGGCGCACGCGACTGCGGTCTCACAGCTCTATGACCGCGTCCTGTCACAGCCATGAAGCCGGTCGTCTTTCTCACCGGCGCGTCTGGGTACGTGGGGCGCCACGTCATCTCGTTGCTGACGGGCGAAGGATGGAGTGTGCGAGCGCTGACTAGACGACCGCGTGCCGCGACTGTGCGAGGAGACGTGCAGTGGGTCGCGGGCGATCTTGCCAACGTTGACGGGTTCGCGCGGGCGCTTGAGGGATGTGCGGCGGTCGTCCACTGCGCCCGAGCAATTCACGACGACGCGGTGGAACGGTCGAGACTGGATGTCGGGGGAACCCTTGCGCTCTGGGACGTCGCGACGACAACGGGCGTGCCGCGGTTCATTCATGTCAGCACGATCAGCGTCTACGATCTTCCAGCCGACGGCATCGTCGACGAAACAGGGACGTATACGGCGCGTGTCGATGCCTATTCGCAGAGCAAGGTGGCGATTGAACGCGCGCTGCTGGGGCAGACCGGGGGGCCGCAGCTTGGGATCCTTCAGCCCGGGTGCGTGTATGGCGCGAGCGGTGGATGGTGGACCGGCACGTTGCCGGACTTGATGCGCCGCGGCCGCGTGCTCGTGCCCGACTACGGTCGAGGCATCGCCAATCTGATTCATGTGGAGGACCTGGCGGAAGCCGTGCGGGTGGCGGTGACGGCCGACGCGATCAGCGGCCGACTCATCATCACTGACGACCGGCCGATCACCTGGGCGACGTTTTACGATGTGCTTGAAACTGTGGTGGGGCACACCGCGACGGTGCGCGTGTCTGCTGCGGAGGCCCGGGCCCTGTCCGCGCAGGCACTGGATCGTCGACTGATGGCCCGCGTTCGTCGCGCAGTAGTCGGTCGCCTCACCGGACGTCCGCCGGTATTTGGACAGGACGACCATGCCATGACGGTGGCGGCCTCACGCGCCGTCTTGTCGCCTGCCCGCGCGGCCTCGATCCTGGGTTTCCGCGCGGCGCGTGTCTTCGGCGTTGACGCTATCGGATGACCAACAACCGGTGATTGGCGGCGTGCAGGAACTGCACGCCATGCTCCATGACGATGGCGCTGTCTTCGATCGGGACTCGCAGTTTCTTGCCGCCCCATTCGGAGATGGGCGAGTAGGCGAAGTACTCGAACGAAAACATGTGCTGCCGGTGCAGCGTGATCGTCTGCTGCATCGGCTGCCACGTTGTCATTGACGGCCCCACATCGTGGCCGGCGTTGCCGACGGGGTGGAAGCCGTACACGACATCCGTTTTGTCGTCAGCGTTCGGACGGTTGAACGCGATGACTCCGTAACCCGCCCTGGCCAGGGCGGCGTCCATGTGTTTCATCGTCTCTGCAGCGGTGCGCCCAGGTTGCAGTGCCGGCTTGATCGTCTCCCGAACGGCGATGGCCTTGTCAAAGGCGGCCTGAATGCTGGCCGGGGGCTTCGTTTCCCCCGGCTTCAACACATACGCCACACGCTTCACGTCGGTCGCCATGTTCATCAGCACGACGCCCCAATCGATCATGATGACGTCACCCGGCTGGACGACGTACGCGTTGGACGTCGCCACGATGCCTTCCGGCCCGGTGACGTAGACCGACGGCATGTCAAACGAGGAGCCGACTGCTCGTTCGAGCAGTCGGTCCTGCAGCCACCACGCGGCCTCTTCGAGTGAGGTCTTGCCTGGTGTGATGACTTCGTTTGAGAGCGCGCGTTCCGCCAGTTGCACCGCGATGCCGGCCGCCTCGCCGTACGCCACAATCTCCGTCGCCACGCGATGGGAGCGGAAGTCGCTCACCATGCGCTCGGCGCTCACGATGCGAGGTGCATAGGTTTCACCCAGGGTCGAAACCAGATGGGCGTGCATCGTGTGCGAGAGACCGTCGGCCGTGCCCATCGCGTGCGACATGTTCACGCCGATGCGTTGCGGATCGCGCGCGCGGACAAACTGCGCCAACTGCGAGGCCGGGCCGAAAATATCGTAGGCTCCCGATTGTTCGAGCATGTAGCCTGAGGGGCCCAGAGCGGCCCGCTCGATGCGCGCCTGGCCGCGGTCAGTGAACACGTAGTAGCCCAGGCCGGAAACGTAGCCGCGACCCAGGTCCTCCCACAGGGGATCCGTGTGGTTCTCCTTCACGGCGACGATCCACATATCGATGCCGTGGTCCCGCATGGCTTTCGGCAGAATTTGTTCGAACTTGTCGAGCCGGATCTGTCGCTGCAGTTCCCATCGACGTCGTGCTTCCTGGGCGGTCAGCGTTGTGGGGAGGACCAGGAGCAAGCAGATGCCGATCACCAACCGGTTCAACGTGAGCTGTCGCATGCCGCACATTGTAGCTGCTGTGAGTCTCTTCAACATGGAGCGCCGACGGGCTCCAGCCCTGCACTCTCCGTGCCTCCGCGACACCCTGTGCACCCGTATCCCCCATGGTCCCCATGTTGAAAAATCCGTACGCAGGGTCCTGCTATCCCTTGAGCAGGCTCAGAATCTCGTCGACCGATTTCTTCGCGTCGCCGTAGAGCATGCGCGTCTTGGGTTTGAAGAACAGTGGATTCTCGACGCCCGCGTAGCCAGCGCCTTTTCCGCGTTTGAACACGATGCAGGTTGCCGCATTCCACGCGTGCAGCACGGGCATGCCGGCGATGGGACTGGAGGGGTCGTCGAGCGCACTTGGATTGACGATGTCGTTGGCGCCGATGACCAGCACGACGTCGGTGGTCGGGAAGTCGTCGTTGATTTCATCCATCTCGAGGACGATGTCGTACGGGAGGTTCGCCTCTGCGAGCAGCACGTTCATGTGACCCGGCAGGCGACCCGCCACCGGGTGAATCGCAAACCGCACCTGTATGCCTTGACCGCGGAGCAACTCGACAATCTCCTTGACGGGATGTTGGGCTTGTGCCACGGCCATGCCGTAGCCAGGGACGATGATGACGGACCTTGCGTCTTTGAGCTGCGATACGACCTCGGCAGCCGTGGTCGGAACCAGCGCTCCTTCGATCTCGGCTCCGCCTCCCGCTGGCGCAGCACCTTCGTCGGCGCCGAATCCGCCGAGGATGACCGACACAAACGATCGGTTCATCGCGCGGCACATGATGTAACTCAGGATGGCACCAGAAGATCCAACCAGGGCGCCGACGATGATCAGCAGGTCGTTCGAGAGCATGAACCCGGCTGCAGATGCCGCCCATCCGGAGTAACTGTTGAGCATGGAGACGACGACCGGCATGTCGGCGCCGCCTATGGCCATCACGAGGTGAATGCCGATCAGGCCCGCGATGGCCGTCATGATGAGCAGCTCGGGTAGGCCATCGGTGCCCTTACCGAGATAGGCCCATCCAAGCCACACGCAGGCCACCAGCATGGTGAGATTGAGCAGGTGCCGCCCCGGCATCAGCAGCGGCTTGCTGCGAATCACGCCCTGCAGTTTGCCCCACGCGATGATCGACCCGGTGAAGGTCAGTGACCCGATGAAGATGCCGAGGTACGTTTCGACGTCGTGAATGGTTTTGTCGATGCCCGCCAGTTCCACGGCCGGCGCCATGTGGTTGCTGATGCCCACAAGCACGGCAGCGGCGCCGACGAAGCTGTGCAGAATCGCGATCAACTGCGGCATGTCCGTCATGGCGACACGCGCGGCGACCAGCGCGCCGATGACCGAGGCAATCGCCAGCACGCCAATGAGCGTGGGCGACGCGAGGATGCCCATGTGCAAGGCGACAGCGACCACCGCCACCAACATGCCGAGCGCGCCGAACTGGTTGCCGCGGCGCGCGGTCTCGGGATGGGACAACCCCTTGAGGCTGAGGATGAACAGGACCGCCGCAGCGATGTAGGACGTGGTGAGCAGCGACAAGGTCATCGGCGGAACATCTTCAACATGCGGTGCGTGACGAGGAAGCCGCCCGAGATATTCAAGGTGGCAAGGAAGATGGCGATCGCGCCGATGATGCTGGCGGCAGACGCAAGGCCGCCGCCAATCTGCAGCATCCCGCCCACGACGATGATCCCGCTGATGGCGTTGGTGACACTCATCAGTGGCGTGTGCAGGGCCGGAGTCACGCTCCAGACGACCTGGTAGCCAATGACACACGCAAGGACAAACACGGTGAGGTGCGTCAGAAAGTTCTGCGGCGCGCCGAGCCCAATCACGAAGAGTGCGACACCGACGACGCCGATGACCGTCCAGGAAGTGTCGCCTGTGGGAGCCGCATGGCCGTGCGACTTTCTTATGGGTGGCGTAGGTGGCGTAGGTGGCGTGGGTGGCGTGGGTGTTGTGGGTGTTGTAGGTGGCGTGGGTGGCGCGGGTGCTGTGGGTGTCACAGCGGGCGGACCCGCCAGAGCTGGTGGCGTAGCCACCGTTAGCGCAGGCGGGCGGACCCCGTCCTTCATGACCGTCATCGGTCGCACGATGTCGTTGCTCTCGTCGATCGCAAACTTGGCCGCACCGCCCATTTCGTCGAGCAGGTGCACGATGTTCTGGGCGTAGAGGGTGGACGCCTGGAAGGCCAGGCGAGACGGCATGTCCGTGTATCCAATGATCGTGACGCCGTCCACGACCACGGCTTCACCAGGCGATGTCAGTTCACAGTTGCCCTGCTGTTCGGCAGCGAGGTCCACCACGACCGAGCCACGTTTCATGGAGCGCACCATGTCGGCAGTAATCAGGATGGGTGCGCGTTTGCCTGGAATCAGCGCCGTGGTGATGATGACGTCGACGTCTTTTGCCTGTTCGGCAAACAGTGCCATTTCGGCCGCGATAAACGCCGGGCTCATCTCCTTGGCGTAGCCGCCCTGGCCGGAGCCGTCCTCGTCGAGTTCAACCTCCAGGAACTGGGCACCCATTGATGCGACTTGTTCCTTCACCACCGGGCGCGTGTCAAACGCACGGACGATGGCGCCCAGGGCGCGTGCGGCGCCGATGGCGGCCAAGCCCGCGACTCCCGCGCCGATGATCAGGACCTTGCAGGGGAGAATCTTGCCGGCGGCGGTCGTCTGGCCGCCCATTGGCCGCTGCAGCACGTGCGCCGCCTCAAGCACCGCCCGGTAGCCCGACAGGTTGCCCGTGGATGAAAGCGCGTCCACTTTTTGCGCCCGCGTGGTGCGGGGTACCTGGTCCATGGCCACGACCGACACCCCGCGGGCCTGGAGGCGCTCGACAAGCGCGCCGTTCTGGGCCGGGTAGAGGTAACTGATGAGCATCTGCCCGGCCTTCAGCCGGTCGACCTCTTCCACGGCCGGCGGCCGGACCTTCACCAGGACGTCCGCGTCCCATGCGTCGGCTGTGGTGGCGACCTTCGCTCCCGCAGCGAGGTACGCATCGTCCGCAAACCCGGCAGCCAGTCCGGCTGCGGATTCGACGACGACAGTAAAACCGAGTGACTGGAGTTTGGTGACGGAGCCCGGGGTGGCCGCAACCCGGCGCTCCCCGGGAAAGGTCTCTTTGGCGATGCCGACGATCATCGGGCGATTGTACAGGCTTATGATTTCTCAATGGATTGGGACGTCTGGGCGTTTCGGATTGTGTTTGTCGCGTTTGTGGGAGGGTTCCTCGCGCAGATGTCTTCGCGGCTGAAGCTCATTCAGGCCGCACCCAACAATTTCCGCGGGGACCAGCTCGGCGCCCGGGTCGACCGCTTCGTCAGTGAAGTGATTTTTCAGTCGAAAGTCATTTCGGCGCGCAAGGCCACCGGCATTGCCCATCTCGCTGTGTTCTGGGGCTTTGTGGCGTTTGGTGGATTTACCACGGTCGAGATGCTGCGTGGCCTCGGGATTGTCGACCTGACCCACACGACGTCCTTCTTCATTTACAAGCTGCTGCTGCTCCCGTTTGCCGTCGGCGTCTTTGTCGGCATTGTCGGCCTCGCCATTCGCCGGGGCATTGTGCGCCCGGCAGGTCTTGGTCCGACCGTCTCAAAGGAGTCGTTGCTCATCGCGTTGTTTATCGCGATGCTGATGGTCACCTACTTCATCAGTTTTTCATACGAGACCGACGTGATCGGCCGTGTGAACTGGTGGGTGCACATGCTGATCATTCTGGTCTTCATGGTGCTGGTGCCCAACTCGAAACATCTGCACTTGATTCTCTCGCCGGCGACGGTATTTCTGAAGTCGCCGATTCTCGGCACGGTGCCGAATCTTGATTTCGAGAAGGAGGAAGTGGGCCTCGAGACGGTCAAGGACCTGCCGTCCAAAACCGTGCTGGATGCGTTCTCCTGCGTTGAGTGTGGACGGTGTCAGGACAATTGCCCCGCCTTCGGCACCGGCAAGCGGCTGAATCCGAAGACGCTCGTGCTCCAGAACGAAGACGCGCTGCTGGCAGGGGAGCGCGACAAAAAACTCGTCGACGTGTACGACGAGGACGTGTTGTGGCAGTGCACCACGTGTGGCGCGTGTGAACAGGCATGCCCGGTGGGCGTGGAACACCTGCCCAATATCATCGGCGCCCGCCGCGGCCTGGTCTCGAACGGCGAGGCGCCCGAGTTTCTGACCCCGCTTTTCACCAACCTTGAACGTCGTCAGAACATCTGGGGACTGATGTACGACCAGCGGTCCAAGTTCGTCGCGTCCGCGGCGCTTGAGACGTTTGATCCGGCCAAACATGAGTACCTCGTCTGGCTCGGCTGCGCGGGCGCGTTTGAAGCTGATTATCAGAAGTCGATGCGGTCGTTGTTTGACCTGTTGCGCTCACGCGGCAAGACGTTTGGTGTGTTGTCCAAGGAACGATGCACTGGGGATGTCGCGAAACGCACTGGCAACGAATACATGTATCAGGAACTGGCGTCGCAGAACATCGAGGACTTGAGAGCGTCGGGCGTAAAAAAAATCGTGACGTCGTGTCCGCACTGCGTCAAGACGATCGGTCATGACTACCAGCTCATGGGGTACGAGGTCGAAGCGGTGCACTCGGCCACGTTGGTCGAGGAACTGACCCGTGACGTCATGTTGGAGTGGCGCGAGCAGGACAACGTGACCTATCACGACCCGTGTTACCTCGGCCGTTACGCCGACGTGCATGCCGAGCCACGCGCCTTGCTCGAACGTTTTGGCGCGAAGGTCACTGAGCCAGAGCGGCATGGCGATAACCCGTTCTGTTGTGGCGCCGGTGGTGGCTTGCTGTTTGAAGAACACGAGTCCGGTAAACGCATCAGCCAGGAACGGTTTGACCAGTTGCAGGCGACCGGCGCAAGCACGGTGGTGATGGCGTGTCCCTTCTGCTCGATCATGCTCAAGGGCGCGCAGGCGTCCACCAACGCGCCGGTGCAGATGGTCGACCTGATGACCTATGTCGACGGCAAGATGAAGTCGCTCAAACCGAAGTGTGCGCCTGACGACCGCGCCACCACGCCTCCGGCTGACGTGCACTGATGCGAACCGAGCCGGTTTGGCGACAGTCCTGGTCCAAACGGGCACAGGTCTCTGCCATCGCCGCGATCGGTTGGCCGATCATCGAGGCCCTCGCCGGCACCTGGACCTACCGCGTCACGGGCCTCGAGCACCTGCGGGCCATCGAGACGGCTGGTCAGGTGCCGATCCTCGCGTTCTGGCACGGCCGCATCCTCGCCGGACTGCCGTATTTTCGCAACCGCGGGATCATCGTCATCACCAGCGAAAACTTTGATGGCGAATGGATCGCGCGCATTATTGCCAGGTTCGGATACGGCGCGGCGAGAGGGTCATCCTCGCGCGGCGGCGCAAAGGCGCTGGTGCAATTGCGGCAGGCGTTGCGGGCAGGGCACCCTGCCGCGTTTACGCTCGATGGCCCACGTGGGCCCGCCCGCGTCGCGCAGCCGGGAGCGGTGTGGCTGGCGGGAGCGACGGGGCACCCTGTGCTGCCGTTCCATGTCGAAGCGGACTCCGCGTGGACCGTCCGCAGCTGGGATCGACATCAGATCCCCAAGGCGGGCGCAACCATCCACGTGGCGATCGGAGCGCCGCTGTACGTCGCCAACACCGACGACCCGACCGCGGAGGCGGCGCGAGTCGAACTGGAGGATCGGTTGGGTCGCCTTGAGCAGTCGCTGAAAATGAGCTCATCACCTCCGAGCTCATTTTTATGATCATTTTCCACTCCCCGCGCTTCTCCGAACACACGCCACCGCCCGGTCATCCCGAACGCATCGAGCGCGGCGAAACCTTGCACGCTGTGGCGACATCGTTTGCCGCGGGCGGCGGAATGGTGCGCGAACCGCGGATGGCCACCCGTGAGGAACTCGCGCGCGTGCACACGGCTGGCTATCTCGACTCGATTGAAGCGCTGGCCGGGCGCGCCGCGATGATCGACGACGACACGTTCACAAGCCCTGAGACGTACGACGTGGCGCGGCTCGCCGCTGGTGCGACGATCGAGGCCGCCCGGCACGCGTGGACCACCGGCGAGGCCGCGATGGCTCTTGTGCGCCCACCCGGCCATCACGCGGAGCCGCACAAGGCGATGGGGTTCTGTTTCTACAGCAACATCGCCGTCGCCGCATCCGTGCTGCGCGCTGAAGGCGCCTCGCGCGTGGCCATCGTCGACTTCGACGTCCATCACGGCAACGGGACGCAGGCCGCGTTTTACGAGGACCCTTCGGTGTTGTTCATCTCAAGTCACCAGTACCCCTTTTGGCCAGGCAGCGGGGCGGCCACAGAGCGGGGCAGTGGCGCCGGGGTGGGCCTGACCCTGAACCTGCCCATGCGCGCGGGAGCCGGCGATGACGACATGCTTCGGGCGTATGACGCGCAGGCGATCCCGGCGCTGGAGTCTTTCCGGCCGGACGTGCTCCTGGTCTCGGCCGGATACGACGCGCACTACCGTGACCCGCTGGGGGGGCTGCGAATGACGACCGAGGGCTTCGCTCGCCTGTCGGCACTTCTTGGCGCCGCCGCCGTTCGCCTCTGTTCCGGCCGAATCGCGCTCGTCACCGAAGGCGGATACGACCTCGGCGCCCTGCGCGAGGGCATCGAGGCGAC
>JBKJTD010000256.1:0-4304 GCA_046590915.1 Vicinamibacterales bacterium | reverse complement strand
CCCTGGCCGCCATTGGCGGCAAACGCGCCCTGCATGCGCGGCAGCATGTTGGTCAACACCTGGATGCCCCAGCCAGCCGTGTTGGTGGCCGCGTAGGTGGGGAAGCCGGCTTCCACGTCCGGTCGTGCACCGGCGACCACCGATCCGTCGCCCACAAACACGACCGAGGTGTCGGCCACGATGCCGGTCTGGCAGTTGACCTGCGGTTCGGTCGGAATGCAGTTGCGGTAGATCTTCACCGACGCAATCCCGACATCATCAATCACCCACCCGGTGACGGCGATGGCGCCGACGATGCCGGTGGCACCCTGGGCGGGCGTATCCACCTGGCCGATGGGGGGCTGCGTGGACGTGCCGGTCTGATCAATCGTCAGCGTGATCGGGACGCTTACCGCGGCCAGCGAGCCCGAGCCGGGGGTGATGGTGATCGTCGCCGACAAACTCGTGGACCCGCCGATGACGTTGCTCGGGTTGGCGATCGACACCGAGAACTGTCCGTTGCCGTTGCCTGTGCCGTTGCTGACCACGGCCCACGTCTGGTTGGACGCGGCAGTCCATGTCGTCGATGTGCCGCTGAAGATCACCGTCACCGTCTGGGGCGGCGTCACGGCCGTGATCGCGCCGGCCGATCCGGATTTCCGAGCGCCGAAGCGCAGGGACGTCGGCGTGGCGGCCATGAAGTTGACCGTCAGCGTGGCCGAGTTACTGTTTGTCGACCCGCTCTGGTTGGTGGCCACTGCGCGATACCGATAGGTCGTGAGCGAGCCTGTGGCCGCCGTGATGGTCAGCGTGGTGGTGGTCGTGCCGCTGTATGGCGCCGCGTCGGTCAGATTGGTCCACGACGTGCCGCCGTTGGTCGACACCTGCCATCGGATGGTGGGTGTGAGCGTGCCGGTCACGGCCACGGTGAACGTCGCGTTGGCGCCCGCGTTGACGGACGTAGAGGATGGCTGCGTCGTAAACGCCGGCGCACTCGCCGACACCAGGCCCACACGAATCGCGTGGTTGCCGCCGTCACTCACATACAGATTGCCGGCGGCGTCAAAGGCGAGCGCATACGGTGCTGTGAAACGCGTTGCGGCGGCGACGCCATCGGCATAGTCGGCAATCGTGTTCTGCGCCGTGACTGTCGTCGTGACACCGGCCGGAGTGACACGGCGGATCAGATTGTTCCCGCGGTCGGCGACGTACACATTGCCACTGCTGTCGGTCGCCACGCCGGTCGGCGCGTTAAAGCGCGCACTGGTCCCCGTGGCGTCGGTATATCCCTGGTTGGAACCGGCCACGGTCGTGACGACGCCGCCGGCGGCAATTTTTCTGATGCGATGGTTGCCAGTGTCCGCCACGTAGATAGTGCCGGTGCTGTCGACTGCAACACCGGTGGGAGTCAAAAACCTCGCCGCGCTGCCGGTCGCGTCGGTGTTGCCTGTGGAGCCGGCTGCGCCCGCTACTGTTGTCACCACCGCAGCGGGAGTGATCATTCGGATGACGTGATTGCCAAGATCGGCGACATAGATATTGTCCTGCGCGTCGACGGCCAGGCCTTGCGGGACACTGAAACGTGCCGCGGACCCGGTGGCGTCGGTGGATCCCTGACTGCCGACGAGACCGGCAAACGTCGTCACCGCCCCGGCCGACGTGATTTTGCGAATCACGTTGTTGGTCGTATCCGCCACAAACACGTTGCCCGCGCTGTCAGCGACGATGCCCGAGGGGAACGCAAACTTTGCTGCCGTGCCGGTGCCGTTGGTGCTGCCGCAGGCCGCCGCCTGCGTGGCCGCGACGGTGCCCGCAAACGTTGACGTGGTGCCTCCCGGAGTTACCACGCGGATCGTGCAGTTCTCGTAGTCGGCCACATACACGGTGCCGCTCGGACCGACGCTGATGCCGCGCGGACCGCTGAATCGTGCCACGGTGCCCACGCCGTCCACGTTGCCCGGCCCGCCTGCCAAGCCCGCGATCGTGGACACCACCCCGGTCGTGGAAATGCTGCGAATGGTGGAGCTGAGCGTGTCGGCGACCAGCAACGTACCCGCGCTGTCGTGCGCAAGCGCCTGCGGGTAGTTGAATCGCGCAGCTGTACCCGTGCCGTCGACCGTGCCGGCAGTGCCGTTGGTGCCGGCAAACACTGAGACCACGCCGGCCTGCGTGATGCGCAGGATTTCATGCGTGACGCTGTTGGCGGCAAACAACACACCGCTGCTGTCGATGGCGAGGCCAAACGCGCCGGCGCTGTTGTCGGCGGCCGCCGGCAGAATGGCCACGGTCGTCACGACGCCGGCCTGTGTCACTTTGCGAATACGCTGGTTGATGGTGTCGGTGACAAGCAAATTCCCACTGCTGTCGATGGTGAGGCCCGCGGCCTGATTAAACCGCGCTTCGCTGCCCGTGCCATCGACAAGCCCAGCCGCGGACCCAGTGCTGCCGGCCAGTAAGGTCGCGGTGGCCGTGTTGATGTTGACCCGCCAGACCGCGAACCCAGATGTCACGTAGAGGTTGCCGGACCCGTCCAGCACGATGGCGACAAGCGGCCGGAAGGTAAAGCTAAAACCCGGGATTAGCGTCGTGACCGCTCCGTCAGGGGCAATCCGCCTGATCGATCCCAGGTTTTCCGCCACGTAAATCGATCCCACCGCGTCTGCGGCGACGCCCCTCGGGCTGTTGAAGCGAGCGCTGCTGCCAAACCCGTTTGTGTTGCCCGCAAGGCCCGAGACGCCCGCCACGGTGGCGACCACGCCGTCCGTGCCGATTCGCCGAATGGTATGGGAGCCAGTGTCGGCGATGTAGATGGCGCCCGTGGCCGCGATAGCGATGCCTTGAGGATTGTTGAACGCCGCCGCGGATCCCGAACCGTCACTGCTGCCGCGCGTGGGCCGGCCCGCGAGTGTATGAAATGTGAAGGAGGGGCCTTGCGCCGCAAGGTCTGCTATCTGACTGAGCGCTGCACCGGTCAGAAGCAAGAGCAGCGGAAGAACACGGCGGAGCATGCGCGGCTTGTTCATCAGCCCACTTCACGCCTCTGTCGGTCGAAAGTCAAGGGCGTACAGATGCGGGGCGTATCAGAGCAACTAACCCGGAGTATTCACCATGAAGGGCATGAGGGGCATGAAGGAACGACATCACAACGTGCGCTTCACAGCGACACACCGAGAGAGAACTGGGGGCGAGGGTTGGACAGCCGCCTACGGCGGCTTCGCGGGGGGAGAGAGACCACGACTGAAAGCTCCTCGTGTGACTGGAGTGGAGTTTTCAGTCGTGGTCTCTCTCCCCCCGCGAGGCCCCGGCAGAGCCGGGGCCGTCCAACCCGGTCGTCTTCTCTGTGTCCCTGTCCTTCATGCCCTTCATGGCCCTCATGGTGAAACGCTCTGGCTAACTTAACTAAACGTAGCGCGCCACAACCCACCACAGGCTCAGGCCGTGCAGCAGGACAAGGACGGACGCGAGCGCCCACTGTCGCCATTCCCGCCCCTGGTCAACCGCCGATCCCAGCCACGCCCCGATCACAATCGTGACGGGCACCGCGAGTGGCAACAGATACCGTCCGTGCAGATTCCGGTGCATCAATCCAGCGGCCGTCGCGTAGGCGACTGCGCTCATCCCTGCGCCCGCCAGAATGATGACGACCCAGGCCAGTCGGTGGCGCTCGCGCCCCTTGAGTGCAGCCATTGCCATGGCGACCGCTGCGGCGACGATCATAAGGGTCACCACCGCGAGCATCGGCGACGGGAGCAACGCATCAAGCCACCCGAAGCCGCCCCACAAACTCACGAAGGTCAGGTGGTCGAAACCGTCCAGTCGTGCGGACGTGATCAGCGTCAGCATCGCGGCACGCACGTAGTCGGCGACCGCCACGGGTGCCGCGGTCAGCAGGTCAAGTCGCGGCAACGTGCCCACCAGCGACCAGAGTGCCTGCAACGTCACTGCAGCTGCGAGACACAGCACCAATGCTCGGACTGCCATCCACCCGACATGTCGTCGCCCGACCCAGCGACGCACCGGTGCACACGCCACGTCCGCCATCCATCCGGCTGCGGCCACAAGCGCAGCCATCCATGGGTGGTCGGCGAGGAGCCGGGCGGTCTGGTTCACCATCCCGAGCAATGCGGTAAACGACGCGCGTCCCTCCGCGTCATACCGTTGATAGCCGACCTCAAGCAGTCCGTGCATCCAGATGGCGGCGAGCACCAGACCCGCGCCGATCCCGACCCAGAAAATCCATCGACGTGGCGACTCGTCCGGCATCACGAGTCTGCCGACCACCACGACCCCGAGCAGTGGAATCAACGGCAGTGCCGCGATGCTGG
>JBKJTD010000243.1:0-8389 GCA_046590915.1 Vicinamibacterales bacterium | reverse complement strand
GCGCGCGAGAACCTCGAGGTCTTCGGGGCGTTGTATGGCGTCAACGGCACCGAGTTGCGGGAACGTGTGGATTGGGCGCTGGAGTGGTCCGACCTGAGGGACCGCGCGAAGGAACCGGTGAAACGATTTTCTGGCGGGATGAAACGCCGGCTCAACATCGCCATTGGACTGCTGCATTCCCCGCAGATTGTCCTGTTGGATGAACCGACCGTTGGTGTGGATCCCCAGAGTCGTGAACGCATTTACGAGATGCTCGCGTCACTGCAGAAGTCGGGTGTGGCCGTTGTGCTCACCACTCATCACCTCGAGGAAGCCGAAAAACGCTGCGAGCGCATCGTCATCATCGATCACGGCGTGATTGTCGCCAGCGGCACGCTGAACGAGCTGCTCGCGGCATCCCGTCAGGACCTCGGCGCTGTGCGTCTCGTCGTCAAGACGCCTGCGGCGGATGTGGAGCGCCAGTTGACGGCGCTGGCGACTGCGGGTGTACCGCGCGAATCCGTGGAGATTCAGCGTGGCTCACTGCAGGACGTGTTCATTGGCCTGACCGGCCGGGATTTGAGGGAGTAATGCTGCTCACACTTTTGCGTATCGGCTGGATCTCCATGAAACGCGATCGGGTCGTGCAGGCACTCACGTTTTTGCTGCCGATCATGTTCTTCTCGATCTTCGCGCTTGTCTTCAGCAACCAGGCCGACCCTACCAGCCGTGTGCGCGTCGCCGTCGTGGACGAGGACCAGACCGACTACTCCCGCCGTCTGATTGACGCGCTCGAGAAGGAGGGGGGCCTTCGTGTCACCAAGACAACGGGCGGGGCTGACGCCCCACGTCCGCTGACACGCGCCGACGCCGAGGCGCTCATTCGTGAGGGGGATGTGCCGGTCGCAGTCGTGCTGCCCAAGGGTATCGGTGAGGTGTCGCTGTTTGCGAGTACTGAGGTCGCCGCCGCATCAGAGGTCAAGGTGCAACTGCTCGCGGATGTATCCGATCCCGTTGCGCCGCAGGTGGTCGCAGGCCTGTTGCAGAAGGTCGCCTTCACCGCCGCACCCATGACCATGGCGGCTGAGGGCATGACCATGTTCGAGAAGTATGGCGGCGCGATGACGCCCTAGCAGAAACAGATCTTTGAACAGTGGCAGTCGAGTGGAGGACAAACCGGAACCACCGCGGCTGACGCCAGCGCCCAAATGGGACTGCCGATCGAGACGATTAACGTGTTGCAACCTGAGGGCGGAGACACCGACATGGTGTCGTTTTATGCCGCCGGTATCGGGGTGATGTTTTTGCTGTTCTCGTGCGCGGGCGCCGGTGGCGCCTTGCTCGACGAAGAAGAGGCGGGCACGCTCGATCGACTCATCGGATCACGCGCCGGCATGACCGGCGTGCTGGTGGGCAAGGGGTTGTTCCTGATGATGATGGGTGTTGTGCAGCTCACCGTGATGTTCTCGTGGGGCGCGCTCATGTTCAATCTGCCGCTGTTCGACCATCTGCCGGGGTTCTTCATCATGGCGGTCGCGACGGCCAGTGCGGCAGCTGCCTTTGGGCTGGTGCTGGCCACGATCAGCCGTTCACGGGCTCAGTTGTCTGGACTGTCCACCATCATCATTCTCGCGATGTCGGCGATGGGCGGCAGTATGTTTCCGCGCTTCATGATGTCCGACGCCATGCAGCAAATCGGCCTCGTCACCTTCAACGCATGGGCGCTGGACGGCTTCCTCAAGGTGTTCTGGTACGAGACGCCACTCACGCAGCTCTGGCCGCAGCTGGCCGTCCTGTTTGGCCTCGCGGCACTGTTCTTCGCGCTCGCTCGACACTTCGCCCGGCGCTGGGAAGTGATTTAGAGCGGTTGTCTCCAGCGTGACTACGGAGCAGACGGACGGCTCCGAAGAGCTTCAGCGGCGCCGCCGACTACAATGGGCGGCATGATGAAGCGTGTATGGCTGGGTCTGGTTCTTCTGGCAGCACTGACTCTGCCTTCGTCAGTCACGGCGCAGCCCAACGCAAAGCCACTGCATGGCGAGCGGGTGGACACGACGCTCACGTTGTTGCCGGACGGGTCTCTCCAGGTCGTTGAAACCATCACGTTCCGGTTTACCGATCGCACGTTTCGTGAAGTGGAAAGGCGCATTCCCACCCGACTGGTCGACCAGATTACCGACGTTGAGGTCTTGATGGATGGTCGCCCATTACCTGCGGGCGACGATGAAGGCGAGGCGGAAATCAAATATCGCAGTCGTGAACTGCAGGTGTTCTGGAGGTTTCCGGAGACCACGAACGCGACGCATGCCTTCACGTTGAAATACCGCGCAAGAGGCGTGCTGTATGTGGAGAATGGCCGAGCGAGCCTGGCGTGGCACGTGCTGCCGTCGCGCCATCGATACCGCGTGTCAGAGGCGATGGTGGCGTGGAGTCTTCCGGCGGGGATGACCTCGCTGGGGGGGCCGGCCATGGAGGCGGAAGGGTGGGCGTGGCTGCAGGAGAGCGACGGCACCTGGGTGGCTCGCAAGTCCAATCTCGACATCGACGAAACGGCGATCCTGACCGACCTGCTTGATGCGGGCACGCTGGTCGTCATGCCGCCGGTGTGGCAGGTGAACGATGACCGAGCGCGGCAGCTCGCGCCGGCATTTGTCATCGGCGCGCTTGTGATTGTGGTCATGGGCGTCGGCATGGTCGTGATGATGTACGTGCGGTATCACCGTCCGACCGTCGATGCGTCAACGGCTTTGCCCGCACTTCGTGGTTCACTGCCGCCTGGGTTGGGCACCGCAATCGTGAACGGACGCCCTCAGGTCGGTCTGGCGCAGCTTGCCGCCACATTCTTCGATTTGATTGCGCGTAATGTCGTGCGCCTCGAAGAGACGTCCAAACCGGGAGTCCGGGAGCGGAGCCGCAAGTTCGACGTGGTCATACCCGCAGACGCTCCGGCCACACTCCGCCTGGCCCCTCATGAACAGGTGGTTGTGGACAGCTTGTCGGCCCATATGAAGGAGGGCCGGATTTCGCTCAGCGATGGGCAACGCCGGCTGTCAGGGGCGCTCGGCAAATTCAGCGCCGCCGCCAATGAGGAACTCAGGGCCGCAGGATTTATGGACGCCGAGCGCCGCTGGGCGAGCAGCGGGATGACGATGGCCGGGGTCATTACGATGGCGATAGGCCTGGTGGGATTGTTCGTGTTTTCGGTGTGGCTCCAGACGTTTGGCGGTGCAGGAATGCTGGTTCCAGGTGCCGTCGGCATCCTCGGGTTGGGGTTCATCTTCGCGGGCCAGTCGTTTCCCACACTCTCGGCGACCGGCGCGTCGGCTGGCGCGCAATGGGCAGCGCGCAGACGAGAACTCAAGGCCGCGTCCAAGGCCGGCACCATGGCGAGCCTGGTGAACGACTGGTTGCCGGTCGCCATTGGTTTCGGGTTGGGACGTCAATATGCCAAGTCCGGTGCAGACGTGGCGTGGCTCAATGGTGTGCCGAATCCATCGGCGGCACTGACCGTGATCATTGCGACTGGTGGAGGCAGCGGGGGCGGAGGCGGAGCATCCATCGGGGGCGGCGTCGCGGGGGGCGGAGGGTTCAGCGGAGCGCGGTGACCTGCGCGACTGGGATATACTTCGCGCCACTCGTGACCGGTTACCTGCCCGTTGTGATTTTCCTCGCGCTGATTGCCGGCTTTGCGGTGGTCTCCCTGCTGACGGCTGCACTGCTGCGGCCGAGCCGGCCATTTCGATCCAAGACCGACAACTACGAGTGCGGCGCCGAGCCGATCGGCAGTGCCTGGGTCCAGTTTCCCGTCGGGTTTTATCTTGTCGCCCTCGTCTTCATCGTGTTTGACGCGCTGGTTGTCTTCCTCTTTCCGTGGGCCCTGGTCCTGCGCGAGTTGGGGTACCAGGCGCTGAAGGTCATGGGTGGCTTTCTGGCGATCCTGATGCTCGGATGGGTCTACGCGTATCGCGAAGGGATTCTCGAGTGGAAATAAAGCCCCCGATTCCCGTCGTGCCCGCGCCGGTCTGGAAAGATTTCAAAGACCTCCAGGAGTGGCAGCAGCTTCATCAGCAGCGGCCGACCCGTGGCGATCAGCACTCGGCGGCCTTTGAGGCGTTGACCGAAGGCATCCATCGGTTTCCTGGCGGGTTTGTCGTGACGACCGTCGCGGACAATTTTCTCAACTGGGCGCGCAAGTCGTCGGTCTGGCCGGTGACGTTTGGCCTGGCGTGTTGTGCGATTGAAATGATGGCGACGTTCGCCTCACGCTTTGACGTTGAACGGCTCGGCATGGTCCCGTGGGCCTCACCGCGACATGCCGACCTGATGATCATCTCCGGCACGGTCACCATCAAGATGGCACCCATGCTGCTGCGCATCTATGACCAGATGCCCGACCCGAAATGGGCGGTGTCCATGGGGTCATGCGCCAATTCCGGCGGGCCGTTCCGCCATGGTTATCACGTCGTGAAGGGGGTCGATCGGATCATCCCCGTTGATGTCTACGTGCCCGGATGTCCGCCGCCACCTGAGTCACTGCTGAACGGCCTATTGCTGCTGCAGGATCAAATCGCCCACTTCCATCAGACCGGCAAAAAAGCGGCGCCATCGGAGAAACACGACTGATGGTGACTGCCGACGGAGTGCGCGCGCGTGTATCTGCGTTTGAGGGGGCCCGGGTCGCAGAGGGGGACAGCCCCCTCACGATCACCGTGGCACCGGCCGGCTGGCAGCCGCTGGCCATGGCGCTCAAACACGAACTGGGTTTTGAGTTCTTCTCCTTCATGTCGGCCACCGACTTCAAGGAGGAGGGGCTTGAGGTCATCGCGTGGGTCGATCACGTGGAGGCGCGACTCTCCGTCTTGATGAAAACACGGCTGGGGCCCGGTGGCGTCAGCTGTGCGTCGCTGGTGCCTGTGTATCGTGGCGCCAACTGGATGGAGCGGGAGTGTTACGACATGTTCGGGATCGCCTTTGTGGGGCATCCTGACTTGCGCCGTATTTTGTTGCCTGACGACTGGGTTGGATACCCGCTCCTGAAATCGTACGACGTCGACACGCCGTACCCACCGTATCGCTGAGTCCCGCATGGCCACCGATACTCCACGCGTCCGAACAGAACTCGACTACGCCGGCGCCGAGCGGCTGACGATGAACATGGGGCCGCAGCATCCGTCGGCCCACGGCGTGTTTCGCGCGATTCTGACGCTCGAAGGTGAGACCGTGGTCGAGGTGGACGCGGTGATTGGCTACCTGCACCGGTGCCACGAGAAGTTGGCCGAGACACTCGCGTACGTGCAGTATCCGTCGATTGCGTCCAAGACCGACTACGTCGCCGCCATGACCAGCGAGTTGGCATACGTGACGGCGGCCGAGCGCATTGCGAAGATCGACGTCCCCAAACGCGCTGAGTATTTGCGCGTGCTGGTGGCAGAACTGCAGCGGGTGGCATCCCACTGTCTGTGGCTCGGCACGTGGTGCATGGACATGGGCGGCGCACTGGGCGGCGGCGCGACGATCTTCCTGTACTGCATTCGTGAACGCGAGTTGGTGCTGGACCTGTTCGAGAAGCTCACTGGCGCACGGTTGCTGTATGGCTTCCACCAGGTCGGTGGCGTGCGCTACGACATTCCGGAAGGGTTCGCGGCTGATTGTCGCCAGACGATTGACCTGATCGAACAGCGCCTCCTCGAGTACGAGGCGATGCTGGAAGACAACACGTTTTTCCTGATGCGCACCCGCGGCGTTGGGGTGATCTCTCGAGAACTTGCGCTCGATGTCGGCATCAGCGGTCCGCTGCTGCGGGCGTCGGGTGTGGATTTTGATCTCCGGCGGGATCTGCCGTACTCGTCGTATCAAGACTTCACCTTCAAAGTGCCGACGGCCACCGAAGGCGACTGCCTCGCTCGGTATCGCGTAAGGATGATTGAGTTCCGCGAGTCCATCAGCATCGTTCGGCAGATTCTTGAGGGTCTACCAGAGGGGCCGATCTCATCCAGACCAGGCGTGAAAGCCGTGGCGCAGGTGAGGGTGCCAAAAGGTGAGACGTACACACGTATCGAAGGCCCGCGCGGGGAAGTGGGGTGTTACCTCGTCGCTGACGGCGGCCCCAGGCCGTACCGGATGAAGTGGCGCGGCGCGTCGTTTTCCAATCTGTCGGTGCTGCCATTCATCATCCCCGGCCACTCCGTGGCGGACGTCGTGGCCATCATGGGGTCGGTGGACCCGGTCTTTGGCGAGGTGGATCGATGACGCCGTTGCCACCGGCCGCCGTGGGCGCGATCGCCGGGATTACCGTCCTGCTCGGAATGATCGGCCTGGTCACGTACGTGACCTTGCTTGAACGCAAGTTCGCCGCGCGGATGCAGTCGCGCATTGGCCCCTATCGCGTCGGTCCCCACGGCCTGCTCCAACCGATTGCCGATGCACTCAAGCTCATGATGAAGGAGGACATCGTCCCCCGCGAGGCCGACAAGAGGGTGTTCAACCTCGCGCCCGTCGTGTTCCTGATTCCGTGTCTGCTGATCTTTGCGACGATGCCGTTTGCGCCGGGGCTGGGCATTGCCGACCTGAACATCGGTATCTTGTTCTTCCTGGCCGTGTCGTCGATGGAAATTGTCGGCCTCTTCATGGCCGGGTGGAGTTCCAACAACAAGTACGCGCTCCTCTCGGCGATGCGTGCGGTCAACCAGATCATTTCCTACGACCTGCCGTTCCTGATGGCCGCACTGATTCCGGTCATCCTTGCCGGGTCGCTCAAGCTCGGCGATATCGCCGCGGCGCAGGACGGGATGTGGTTTATCGCCTATCCCGTGCTCGGTCAGCTCGGGTTTCTGGCGTATATCGTCGCGAGCGTCGCGGCAGAAAATCGTGTGCCGTTCGACATTCTGGAAGCCGAGTCCGAGTTGGTTGCCGGTTTCCGAGTCGAGTACTCGGGCATGAAGTTCGCGCTCATCCAGCTTGGCGAATACGCGCACGTGCTGGGCACGTCGTTCCTTGGTGCGCTGCTGTTTCTCGGTGCCTGGTCGGGTCCCGGGCCCGAGTGGCTGGGGCCCGTCTGGTTCATTCTTAAAGCGCTGCTCATCTTTCTGCTCATCACGTGGATTCGCTGGAGTTTCATCCGCATCCGCGTCGACCAGATTCTCCAGATTTCGTGGAAGTTGTTGTGGCCGGCGTCGGTGCTGCTGGTGGTTGCCACAGCGATTACCGTGGTTGTGAGGCATAGCTGATGGCCGTGCATCCTCGCGCCAAAGGGTTCCTGCCCGAGACATGGCAACTCGTCAGATCGGTCTGGAAGGCCATGGCCATCTCGGGACGCAACCTGTTCCGCAAGCCGGTGACGGTGCATTACCCGGACCGGCCGCGTGTATATCCCGACCGGTATCGCGGTCTGCTGGTGCTCACCACCGACATGGAAACCGGGGAAGAGAACTGCATCGGCTGCCGCCTGTGCGAGTTTGTGTGTCCACCGGCCGTGATCAAGGTCGAGATGCTCAAGAGCGAGAAGCGCAACTACGCCAAGAACTTCACGCTTGAGCTCTATGCCTGTGAGTTCTGCGAGCTGTGCGTCCAGGTGTGTCCGACGGACGCGATTGTCATGACCAAGTCGTTTGACCTTGCGACCACCGATCGCCGCGAACTGCTCCTCGACAAGGATCGCCTGCACGCACTCGGATTTGAGCACGAAGCGTCCTGGGCGACGGGCAACCGGCTGCGCGACATGCAGGCCCCTCCCAAGAAGGTGGTTGCGGAGAAACCTGCGGAGCAGGCTGGAGGTGAGGCGTGACGCTCGAGGTCATCGGCTTCTGGATGCTCGCGGTGGTCCTGGTCGGGTCAGCACTTGCCGTCGTGCTCACGAAAAATCTGTTTCACTCGGTGCTGTGGCTCGCCCTCGCGCTGACGGGCACAGCAGGCGTGTTTTTGATGTTGGATGCGGAGTTTCTGGCCGGCGTCCAGATCCTCCTGTATGCAGGTGGCGTGGTGACCGTGGTGGTCTTCGCGATCGTCGTCACTGAACGGCTGGTGGGGGAGCGTATGTCGCATACCAGCCGCGGCGTGGTTGGCGGCGCCGCTGTCGCAGGCCTGGTTCTGTTTCTCGTTGTGACAGCGCTCATGCGGGTGCCGTCGAGCTACATCCGGATTCCATTTGAATCGGACCCGACCCGCCTCATCGGCCGCGAAGTCATGACGCGGTATGTGCTGCCGTTTGAACTGGTGGCGGTCATCCTGCTGGTGTCGCTGCTGTCGGCCAGCTATTTCGCGCGGCCGGAGGACTGAGGCGATGGGACTGAACGCGTATCTCATCCTCGCGGCGGTGGTCTTCTGCATCGGCCTGTTCGGGGTGATGACCCGCCGAAACACGGTCGGCATCCTGCTGGGCATCGAGTTGATGCTCAACGCCGTCAACATCAAC
>JBKJTD010000181.1:0-3489 GCA_046590915.1 Vicinamibacterales bacterium | reverse complement strand
GCGATTGCTCTTGAGCAATCCGCAGACGATGAGCGGGCGCGTTGAACCGGTGGCTGCGCCTGCGGCGAGTCAGGCGGGTTCAAAGGCGCCGTGGGCCTTGGCCGGGATGGCTCTCCTCGCCGCCGTCGTCTTCGGCGGCCTGTGGTTCGCCGGGGCGTCGCCACCAGAGAAGATACGGCTCGAGGCGTTGGTCGCACCGCCGCCCGGCTCCACGGTTGGTGCCGGATTCGCGCTTTCGCCTGACGGCCGCCGGCTGGTGATCACCAGTGTGAGTCAAGACACCGGAGTCTCCTCACTCTCGATTCGTGACTTGGCGAACGGCACACCTGTCGCCGTTCCGCAGACCGATGGCGCCAGCCTCCCGTTCTGGTCGCCGGACGGCACGCAGATCGCCTTCTTCGCTGACGGCAAGCTGAAGAAGACGGACCTTCAGGGAAGTCCTCCGCAGGCCATCTGCGACGCGCCGTCGCCTCGCGGTGGCGCATGGGGACCCGGCAACCGGATTGTGTTGAGCGCGACGTTCCGCACGGGACTCGAGATCGTGGATGCCGGCGGCGGAACGCCCAAGGCGTTGACCACGTTCGATGAGTCGCGTGGCGAAAAGAGCCATCGCTGGCCCGTGTTCCTGGATGACGATCATCTGCTGTTCGTCGCACAAACCGGCGAGGCCGGCGCCAAGGACGATTCGAGCACGATTGAAGCGCTCACGCTCTCCACCGGCGTGCGCACGCGGCTGGTCACTGCCAACTCATCGCCACTGTACTCAGCGGAAGGGTACCTGCTGTTCTGGCGTGAGGGCGCCCTGCGGGCCCAGGCCTTTGACACCAAACGCCTGGCCGTGTCCGGCGCGGTGTTCCCGGTGGCCGCCGGCCTCGAGTTCGATACAAACGAGCTGGTGTCTGCCAGTGTGTCGTCGGACGGCACACTCGTCTATCTGCTGGATGCCGGCACCACGCGTTCAAGCCTGGCGCTGGTGAGTCGGGCGGGCCAACCGGTTCAGACCATTGCGGAATCCGTGATGGTCGAGGGCGGGCTGGCGATGTCACACGACGGAACGCGAATCGCTGCCTCGATCACAGCGGCCGGCGCGCGGTCGCCGGACGTCTGGATTTACGATCTGCCACGTGGCACGTCGGGCCCGCTCACGTTCGAAGCCGGCGGCGACCGGAATCCGATCTGGTCCCCGGATGACCGGTACGTGGCCTACGCCAACAACCTCAAGAACGACGGCATCATTTACCGCCGATCGTCGGATGGACGCGGGCAGCCTGAAGTGGTGGGCACCAGCGTTGCGGGGTTCTGGCCCTTTGCCTGGTCCGCCGATGGCACCTGGCTGGTGGTCGCCGCGGTGGCGAACCAGACCGGGATGGACCTGCTTCGCCTCGACCTCAAGGATCAGAAGGTCACGCCGCTGGCGCAGACCCAGTTCGGTGAACTGACGGGCGCGCTCTCACCCGGCGACCAGTGGCTGGCGTACAGCAGCGACCAGACGGGACGCCGCGAGATCTACGTGAGTTCGCTGTCAGGAGTCAGCCGATGGCAGGTCTCCACCCAAGGCGGCACCATGCCGTTGTGGAGGAACGACGGACGCGAGCTATATTTTATCGGGCCGCAGAACCGGCTGATGGTCGTGGCAGTTGAGACAGGCGCCACGTTCCGCCATTCAACGCCGCGCGAACTGTTCAAGGCGAACTTCAACTGGAGCGGCATCGACGACTTCGTGCGACCCTACGCGCCGATGCCGGACGGACAGCGCTTTGCGCTCAATGTGCTCAAAGAGCGCACCGCGCAGTTCCTGACGCTGGTGACCAACTGGACGACCGCGGCAGCCACGGGCCGGTAAAATCACACGCCATGTCACTTCCAGCCGGCACTCGTCTTGGTGGGTACGAAGTTCTGACTGCGATCGGCGCCGGAGGAATGGGCGAGGTCTATCGCGCACGCGACTCCAGGCTCGACCGCGATGTCGCCATCAAGGTTCTGCCCCCGCATCTGGCGCTCGATGATGCGGCTCGTGCGCGATTCGAGCGCGAGGCCAAGGCCATCGCGGCGTTGTCACATCCGAATATCCTCGCCGTCTACGAGTTTGGCTCCGCAGGCGACACCAACTTCGTCGTCATGGAGCTTCTCGAAGGCGAGACACTGCGCGAGCGGTTGAACCCATCGGGCGGAAGTGCCGTGGCCCTTCCTATCCGCAAGGTCACACAGATTGGGATCGAAATCGCGCAAGGCCTGGCGGCTGCGCATGAGAAGCAGATTGTCCACCGCGATCTGAAACCGGAGAACGTCTTCCTGGCGGCGGACGGCCGCGTGAAGATCCTGGACTTCGGTCTTGCGAAAACGCTGGACCGAGCCGTCGCTGGCGCGACAGCGGACGCGACCAGCGCACCGACCCAACTGCAACAGACCAATCCCGGAACCGTGATGGGCACGGTCGGCTACATGGCGCCAGAGCAGGTCAAAGGACTGGCGGCCGACCACCGCGCGGACATCTTTTCGCTGGGCTGCGTGCTCTACGAAATGGCCAGTGGCCATCGCGCATTCACGCGCGAGACCGCGGCGGAGACCATGACCGCGATTCTTCGCGAGGATCCGCCTGATCTGGTTCGCGACAGCGGCGCCATCCCCGGGGCCTTCGAGCCCATCGTCAGGCATTGCCTCGAGAAACGTCCCGAGGAACGTTTCCAGTCGGCACGCGACCTGGCATTCGCACTGGAGTCTCTCGGCTCGTCGACGGCGTCTGGTGGTGCGGCGACGATCGTGTCGCCGAGGGCCGGCCGGCGCCGAGCCCGGCCAATCGCCGTTTCGCTGGCACTCGCCGGAGCCGCCGCGATGTTCCTCGTCGGTCGCTACACGGCGAATCGCTCGACCGCGGCCACGGCGTCTCACGTGACGGAGTTCCAGCAAGTCAGCGATTTTTCGGGTGTCGAAACAACTCCAACCCTCTCGCCTGACGGAAGGACCGTGGTCTACGCCAGCGACGACACCGGCAAGTGGCAGATTTATTCCCTGCGCATTGGCGCGCGGAAGGGTGTGGCGCTCACCACCGAATCGGCAAACCGGACGCCGGCGTTCGCGCCGGACGGTGAGCGTATCGCCTTTGGCTCCGATCGCGATGCTGGCGGAATTTTTCTGATGACGGCAACCGGGGAATCGGTCACGCGTGTGAGCGAAGAAGGCTACTGGCCCGCGTGGTCACCGGACGGCCGAGAGCTCGTGGCCTCCCGCTCCGACTTTGACTCGCCCACGGACCTGGGCGGCAGCGTGCCTAGCCTGTTGGTGATTGATGTAAAATCCGGCCAGAAGCGCGAGGTGCGGACGACCGGCTCTGCCCTGCAACCCGCCTGGTCTCCGCACGGGTGGCGCATTGCCTATTTTGGCCTTCGGACCGGTAGCGGCCAACGCGACCTCTGGACCGTGGCCGCGGACGGCTCTGAAGCAGAAGCGGCCATCATCGATGTCACCAACGACGCGGCGCTCGATTGGAGC
>JBKJTD010000168.1:0-6534 GCA_046590915.1 Vicinamibacterales bacterium | reverse complement strand
CCATTCCCGCCGACGACATGATGCGTAATGCGGTCATCATGGCGTCGTTCGCCTATCACGCCGCCATGGCCGATTCGAAAGTGCCCCGCAAACCCCGATGACCACACGTAGCCTTGCGCTCTCCACGTTATTTTGTTTGACCGTCGCCACAGCTGCGACCGCACAGTCTCCGCCGTCTCTTCAACCGCCGACGGGCCCGCTCATTACTGACATCACACAAATCGACCCCGAATCGTACGAGGCCATCGCCGCGAAATTGCCCGTCGGCCGCTCGCCGAACATCGATGGCAGACTTGATGACGACGAGTGGCAACTGGCGCCGGTGCAGGGCCGATTCATCCAGCGTGAACCACAGTTCGGATGGGAGTCCACCGAACGCACCGAGTTCAGAATCCTGTACGACGACACGACGATGTTTATCGGCGTCTGGGCCTTTGACAGCGACCCGAAGGGCATCATCGCCAGCGAGATGAAGCGGGACGCGGGCCTGCGCAAAGGCGACCAGATCAAGATCACGCTTGACACGTTTCACGATCATCGCAACGCGTTTTATTTCTCCACTAATCCACTGGGCGCCCTCAAGGATGCCCACTCCACCGAAGAGGGGCGGACCATCAATTACGATTGGAACGCGGTGTGGGAGAACAGGACCAGCATCGACGAGCACGGCTGGTACGTGGAAATCGCGATCCCACTCAGCCAACTACGATTCAAGGGCGGGCCCGGTGACACCACCTGGGGCCTGAATGTCTGTCGGATCATCCTTCGCAAGAACGAAGAGACCTATTGGGTGCCGTTCCCTCGCGAGTGGCAGGCCATGGGGTTTGCCCGCATGTCTGGCGCGGGGATCCTCACGGGACTGCGCGACGTGAAGCTCCGGCGCCGGGTCGAGTTTGTGCCGTTTGCCAGCCCCCGCATCGGCCGCGACTACGACGCCGGGACGCCGACGCACACGACAAAAGACTTCGGGTTCGATCTCAAAGTCGGACTTACTCAAAGCTTCAACGCGGATGTGACCTACAAGACAGACTTCGCGCAGGTCGAAGCCGACCAGGAGGTGGTCAACCTCTCACGCTTCAGCCTGTTCTTTCCTGAGAAGCGGCAGTTCTTCACCGAAAGCGCAGGCATTTTCGACTTCGGTCAGAACGCCGGCGCCATGGCCGGCCCCGGCTTGCTTTCGCTGTTCTACAGCCGGCGTGTGGGCCTGCAGGACGGCCGCGAAGTGCCGGTCCTTGCCGGCGGCCGCGTGACCGGCCGGACGGGGCATACGACCGTGGGTGTGATGAATATCGAGACGGACGCGGCAGAGATACCGACCAGTGGCGGACTCAGCACCCGTGTCAATCGCGCCAACTTCAGCGTGGTGCGAGTCAAACGCGACGTGTTCGGCAGGTCATCACTGGGTGGCATGCTGCTCAACCGCACCGGTGGCAGCCGGACCGGCCATCGCGCCATCGGCCTCGATGGCGTCTTCAGCTTTGGCAAGCTTGATTGGGTCGCACTCGGGGCAAAAACGTTTACGCCTGGCCGCAGCGGTCGCGACTGGGCCATCGCCACCAAGGCGAAGTGGACGTCGGCACAAGTGGAAGCCGGCGTGACGTATATCGACATCGGAGAACGTTTCAACGCGGAAATGGGATTCATTCCCCGCACGGACATTCGCAACGTCGTCGCCCAGGCCGCGTGGACACCACGGCCGAAGTGGAAAGGCGTTCGCCAACTGCGACTGAACGTCGACACGTCGTATTTCGAGAATCATGCCGGCCGGAAGGAGTCGCACTCGACGGGGTACGACTTTTCGCTGACTCGTCAGGACAGCTCCGTGTGGTCGGTCAATGTCGACACCATGTACGACTTCCTGCCGTTCAACTGGTCCACGGCTGGCGGTCTCATTCCGAGCGCCGGCTACAACTGGCATTCGCTTCGAGCCGCGTTCACCTCGAGCCAGGCCAAGCGCGTGTACACCGTGCTCCGCGCCGAAAGCGGGGGCTACTACAGCGGAGACAAACAGACGTATCGTGCCGAAGTGAGCGTGATCCCCACAGACACGCTCCTGATCGAAAACGTCTACACACGCAACCGCATTGTCCTGCCGGTCACCGGACCCTATGTGACCAATGTGCTGAGCACGCGCGTCAGTTATTCGTTCTCTCCGGCGCTGTTCATGAAGACGTTCGTGCAGCTCAATGACGCCACTCGCACCGCCAGCCTGAACCTGCTGCTGTGGTACATCTATCGTCCCGGCAGCGACTTCTACATCGTCTACAACCAGGGATTCGAGACGGCGGCACCAGGGCCACGAGAGCTGCGGACCCGAGGCCGCTCGCTGGCCATCAAGATGACCTACTGGCTGTCGCGATGAACGCAGGAGTGAGTGGACAGTGCAAGGACGCGAGCCATGGGGCAGTATGGTTCGGAGGCCATTGATCTGGGTTACACTGCCGCCCGGCTCACCACCATGACCCCGAAGAAGTCGAAATCTGCGGCCAAACCGGACGCCCGGATTGCCGAAGCGGCACAGGCGAACATCGGGATCCTCAACGCGCTGCCGGCGCACATCGCCCTGCTCGATGGCGACGGCATCATCACCGTGGTGAACGAGGCGTGGCGGAACTTTGCTTCGGCCAATGTGCTGCAGGGCCCGGATTTTTTCGTGGGACAGAACTATGTCGGGGTGTGCGAGGCGGCGCATGGCGAATGCGCAGAGGAGTCGCAGGCCGTGGCCAAGGGCATCCGCCAGGTGTTGAGCGGCGCGGAGACATTTTTCGCGCTGGAGTATCCATGTCACGCGCCGACGGAGAAACGCTGGTTCCGGGTGATGGTGACGCCGCTGAGCCTCCATGAGGGCGTGGGTGCGGTGGTGATGCATGTCAACGTGACTGAGCGCCGGCAGGCGGAAGAAGCGTTGCGGGAACGGGAGCGTGAACAGAGCCGGCTGGCGGAGGAGTTGACCCTGGAAACGCGACGCCTGCATGAATCGCAGGCCGTGGCGAACGTTGGTAGTTGGGAGACCAATCTCACAACCTTCGACACCATGTGGACGCACGAGACGTATCGGATTTTCGAGGTCAGCCCGGCTCAATTCCAGCCCACCCACCAGCGATTCCTGGAGATGGTGCATCCCGACGACCGTGCCAAGGTGGACGCGGCCTTCGTGAGTTCCCAAGGTCGTCCGGACGTGTTCTCCATCGAGCATCGAATCTGTACACCTGGCGGGCGCATTAAATTTATCGAGGAACGCTGGCAGACCTTCACTGACGAGACGGCCCAGCCCACACGGGCCGTGGGTACCTGCCAGGACATCACGGCGCGTAAAGAAGGCGAGCTGGTCTTGCGCGCGAGTGAAACCCGGCTGCGCACCATCGTCGAAAACGAGCCGGAATGCGTCAAGACCGTATCCGTGGACGGCTGGTTGCTGGACATGAACCCTGCTGGGTTGCGGATGCTCGAGGCAGATGATCCCCACACCGTTGTCGGACATGTAGTAGCGGACCTCGTGCATCCCGACGATCGGGCGACGTTCGTTGCCCAGCACCGCCGGGCCTGTCGCGGCGAAACCGGCCAGGCCCATTTCCGGATCATCGGGCTCAAAGGCACCGAGCGCTGGATGGACTCCCATGCCACGCCGCTGCGGGCGGCGGATGGCACCGTCACCTCCGTGTTGAGCGTCACGCGCGACATCACACAAAGCAAGATGGCCGAGGAAACGCTGAGGCAGAACCAGACGATGCTGCGCATCGCTGGCAGCGCGGCGAAGCTGGGCGGCTGGAGCATCGACCTGCCGGAGTTCAAGGTGACGTGGAGTGACGAGACCGCCATCATTCACGACCTGGAACCGGGCTACTCTCCGACGTTGGCGGAAGGGATCGAATTTTATCCGCCTGAATACCGTGACGCGGTGGCGGAGAATGTACGCCTCATCACGATCGAGGGGATTCCGTGGGATTTCGAGCACGAACTCATCACGGCTCGGAAGCGGCGCCTTTGGGTACGCTCCATTGCCGAGGCGCGGCGAAACGAGGCTGGTGAGATTGTCCGTATTTATGGCGCCTTTCAAGACATCACCGAGCGAAAAGTCGCCGACTTGGCGCTGATCGCCAGTAACCGTGCCTTGCAGCTCCTCACGCGCTGCAATGAAACGTTGATCCGCTCGGACAGTGAAGCTGATCTGCTTCGTGACATCTGCCGCATCGCCGTTGACATCGGTGGCTTCGCAATGGCCTGGGTCGGCTACGCGGAGGACGACACCGAAAAAACGATCGAACCGCAAGCCAGTGCCGGCGAGAAGGATGGCTATTTGGCCGGTCTGCAGGTCAGTTGGGCTGCCGATCGTCCGGCCGGCCAGGCACCGGCCGGCCAGGTCATTCGCAGCGGCGAGCCGGTGGTCATTGCTGATTTGTCCCAGGAGCCGAGCTTTGCCCCGTGGCTCGCGCACGCGCAGGCGCACGGCTTTGCCGGCGTGGTCGTGCTGCCTCTTAAAAATCAGGCTGGCACCTTTGGTGTGCTCGTTCTGTATGGAGACAAAGTGCGCACGCCCAATGAGGATGAGTTGCATTTGTTGCGCGACCTTGCCGATGACTTGGCGTTCGGTATCGGTAATCTCCGTTCGCGGGCCGAGCGCCTGCGGTTGGAAGCCTCGGTCGTGAAGGTGGCAGCGAGTGTGTCCGTCAATCTGGGCGCAGATTTTTTCAACGACTTGACGGCCAATGCGGCCGAGGCCATGGATGCCGACGGTGCGTTCGTGGCGCGGTTCGAGCCTGGTGATCCGCCCTTGGCCCGCACCGTGGCTGCCGTGCTGGATGGCCGCGTGGTGGCGAATTTTGATTACGCCCTTCGCGGGACGCCGTGCGAGAACCTGACTGACAGTGATGAGTGCGTCGTGCCGTCCGATGCGGCACAACACTTTCCCGATTCCCCCCGACTCACAGCCGCAGGCGCACAGGCCTACGTCGGGCGGCGGTTAATCAGCGCTGACGGCCAGACATTGGGACTGATGTACGTGCTCTTCCGAAAGCCGTTGAAGGATCCCGGCTTCGTCGTCTCCACCTTGAAAATCTTCGCCACACGCGCGTCCGGCGAGTTTGAGCGACTCAAGGCCGACTCGCTCATCCGGGAGCAGGCGGCGTTGCTGGACAAGGCCACCGATGCGATTCTGGTTCGCGATCTTGAGCACCGCGTGCTGTTTTGGAACCGCGGCGCTGAACAGATGTATGGCTGGACCTCGGCCGACGTGTTGGGCCGACCCACTCCTGAATTTTTATCGCCCAACCCCGCGTCATTTCAAAATGCGGTCGCGGCGGTGATTGACAAGGGCGAATGGACGGGAGAACTGGACAAGAAAGATCGGGCGAACAGGGGCCTCAGGGTGGAATGCCGCTGGACGTTGGTACGCACTGAGAGCGGCGCACCCGAATCCATCTTGTGCATCGAAACCGACATCACGGAAAAGAAGAAACTGGAGGCGCAGTTCCTCCGCGCCCAGCGCATGGAAAGTGTCGGCACCCTGGCCAGCGGGATCGCTCATGACATGAACAACATCCTGGCGCCCATCCTGATGTCGATCGAAATGCTGAAAGAAGACGCCCGCGATGAAGCAACCCTGGGCCTGTTGCAGACCTTGGAAGCTTCCTCGCAGCGGGGCGCAGACCTGGTGCGCCAGTTACTCTCCTTTGCGCGGGGCCTCGAAGGTCAGCAGGTCAAAGTCGACCTCACAGCGTTGATCACAGAGTTGCACAAAGTGATGAGGGAGGTCTTCCCGAAGGATGTGGAGTTGGACGTCTCCGTCGGCCACGACCTGTGGACAATCACCGGAGATCCCACACAGTTGCACCAGGTGTTTTTGAATCTCTGCGTCAATGCGCGTGACGCCATGCCGAGCGGCGGCAAGTTGACGATCGCGATGGAGAATGTCGTCCTGGACGAGATCTACGCGGCCATGAACCCGGACGGCAGGACCGGAGCGTATGTGGTGATCAGCGTGACCGACACTGGCATGGGCATCGAGCCATCGGTGCTGGACAAGATTTTTGAGCCGTTTTTTACCACCAAAGCGCTCGGCAAAGGGACGGGCTTGGGACTCTCCACCGTCATTGGCATCGTCAAGAACCATGGCGGCTTCATCAATGTGTACAGCGAAGAAGGCAAAGGCTCAAAATTCAAGGTGTATCTCCCCGCACAGACCTCCGAGACCGAAGTGGAAAAGGTCTCGGTGACCCAGACCGGTATTCCCCGCGGCAACGGGGAGTTAATCCTGCTGGTGGACGATGAAAAAGGCATTCGGGAGATCGCCTCGAAAACGCTGACCCGGTTCGGCTACCGCGTCATCGAGGCGGCCAACGGCGCTGAAGCAGTGGCGCTGTATGTGCAACATCAGAAAGACATCGCGCTCGTGTTGACAGACGTCTCCATGCCGATCATGGATGGGGTGGCGCTGGTCTCGGCGCTGCGATCGGTCAATCGCGAAGTCAAGATTGTCGTCTCCAGCGGGTTGCCCATCAACAGCGGAGTGGCCAAGGCGATGGAATCCGGCGTCCA
>JBKJTD010000129.1:0-10414 GCA_046590915.1 Vicinamibacterales bacterium | reverse complement strand
TTGCGCCGCACTCAGGCCTGCGGCAGACACCCCGAAATGCGCACGCGCGGCCGCTTCCGCGCCCCAGATGCCATCACCCCACTCAATCAAATTCAGATACAGCTCGAAGATGCGCCTCTTGGAGAGCTCAGCTTCAAGGCGACGAGTGATCAGCAGTTCGCGCACCTTGCGGTACGGATTGCGCGACGGCGACAGATAGAGATTTTTCGCCAGCTGCTGCGTGATGGTGGATGCGCCTCGTACCATCTCGCCACGCATCCAGTTGAGCTCAATCGAGGCCCGAATTTCGTCGAAGTCGAGTCCTTCGTGCTGCCAGAACGCCGAGTCTTCCGCCACGATCACCGCGCGTTTGAGATTGGCGGAGATCCTGTCGTAGTTGACCCATCGATGCTGCATCCGCAACGTGCGGCCGTCGTCTTCGGCCTGACGCGCGCGCAACTCCCGAAACGCGGTGGTCGGGGGAGGATCCTTCTTGATCGCACGGACGTCCGGGAGCGTGATCCAGGTGTAGCTGAGCGTGACAAACGCCAACGCGGACGCGACGATCAACCACCGCCACGCCCGCCGAATCACCCCTCGATGACCACGCGAATACGCGACCCGGCCCGCGGAGCGGACGAGGGTGAGGCGCCGTTCATGATGGCGAGCGCGCTCGGGCTCACCGCGCCACCCGACCGTTCCGCAATCGAGGTCCACGTCTCACCCGATCGCACGGTGTAGAAATCCACACGCGCCGGCTGCACACGATCGGCCTCGGCGGCGGACATGCCGCGGAACGATCCAATCACCTGGCGGAACGCCTGATCGGCCTGGTTGAAAGCGCCCTCGGCCGCCACACCTGCCACCTGATACAACCGGCCGGCGTGTGAAATGAAACCTACGCGCGCCACGATGGCTTGCTGACCCTGGCCGCCGGTATACACGCCAACAAACGCTGGCAGCCCATTGATGGTGGTGGATTCGCCGGCACGTTCGGTCAGTTGTGCCTGCTGCATGCGCGCACGGCCCGCCTGTGCGGGATTGCGTCCGCCGCCGTCAACGATCTCCATCATGACGGCCATCGGCTGGTCACCTTCCGGCTGCGCGACCACCTGCTGCGCACCGTTTTGCACCTGCCATCCTTGCGGAAACTGCAGGGCAAAGCGCAGGATCGGATGAAGGAAGTCACGCCCGCGAAGGATACCCTGCTCGCGGCTGTCTCCAAAAACCAGGCCGTCGAGCCGGCGCTGAAAGTCTTGCGCGTTCACACGTGTGCTCGCCGAGGTGCGGGCGGCGTCGGCCACGGACGCCACTTTCTCAATGCGATCCTCCGGCAGTGGGTGTGTCGACAGGAAGTTCGGCACTCCGCGTTTGGAACCACTCGCCTCCCCCAGCCGACCAAGTGTCGTCAGCATTCCGGCCATGCCCGACGGATTCCAGCCGGTCGACGCGGCGTAACCGACGCCGAGGCGATCGGCTTCAAGCTCTGCGTCGCGACCGTTTTTCAGAAACAGAAGACCAAGCCCGGCTTCAGCAGCTTGAAACAAACCTTGTTTGTCTGGCGGTGCGAGGATCTGCCCGATCCCAAGGCCCACGCCTGCGATCTGTTGCCGCGAGTACGCCGTCGCGCCGTGCTTTGCCGTCACGTGCGCGATTTCGTGCCCGAGGACGTTGGCCATCTCCGCCTCATCACGCAGATACGGCAAGATGCCGCGCGTGAGATAGATGAAGCCGCCGGGCAACGCAAACGCGTTGATGGCCGGCTGGTCCACAACGGCAAACGACCACGGCAGCTGAGGACGATGGGATTTTTGGGCCATCGTCTGGCCCACTCGATTGACGTACTCCTGCCAGCCCTGATCCGGATAGAGCCCCATCTCCTCGCGAATCTGCCCGTCGGCTTGTTTACCGAGCGCGACCTCATCACCTTCCGAGAGGATGTTGAATTGCCGCTGACCTGTGGCCGGGTTTGTGGCGCAGGCGATTGCGGTGGCGATAACAAGCAAGAGAGCGGGCACTACTGGTTTCATGGTTTCCGTCCAAGCGCCTCGCCAAGTGCAGCAACCACCCGCTGCACATTTGCGGTGGTGGCGCCTGAACCCATGAGGCCGATACGCCAGATCCGGCCCGCAAGCGGACCGAGTCCGGCACCGATTTCGATACCGTTCGTGGTTAACAACCGTGCGCGCACGGCCTTTTCATCGATGCCAGCAGGAATACGCACCGCGTTGAGGCTGATCAGCCGGTGCTGTGGATCAGGAAACAGCTCGAGTCCGATATGAGCCAGTCCATCCACCAGCGCCTGATGTGCCGTCTGATGCCGCGACCACCGTGCGTCAAGTCCTTCTGCAACGACTTCACTGAGAGCTATATGCAACCCGTAGACCAACGGCGAGGAGATGGTGTGATGATACTGGCGGCGCACCCAGAAGGCCTCAAGTTGTGCAAAATCGCACGCGAAACTGCGGCAGGCCGGCGCAAGAGTGCGGGCGCGGGACGACACGGTGATCGGCGACAGGCCTGGAAGCGCACCAAGCCCTTTCTGTCCACACGAATACACAACATCGGCATCCCACGCGGCGACGTCCACCGGAACCGTGCCCAGCGAGGTGACCGCGTCCACCACAAACAAGGCCTCGCGTTCACGCACGAGCGGGGCGATGTCTGCGACGGGGTTGCACACCCCGGTGGATGTCTCGCCGTGCACCATCGCCACGACATCAAATCGATTATCCTGCAGCGCCTTCTCCACGGCTGCGGGATCCACTGATCGCCCCCACTCCACCTGCAGTCGCTCGACATACGCGCCCTGTCGCTCCAACACCTGCGCGAGCCGCTCCCCGAAATAGCCTGTCACGATCGCGAGCACCGTCATGCCGGGCTCGACGAGATTCATCGCCGCGGCATCCATCGCTGCAGAGCCTGTGCCAGAGACGGCAAGCGTCAGGTTGCTCTCAGGTGCGCGAAACACCTCCCCCAGCATTCGCCGCACATCGTCCATCAGGTCGAGCAGCTCGGGATCGAGATGGGAGCGTGGCGGAGCGGAGAGCGCGGCAAGGACCGCTGGAGAAATGGGTGACGGGCCGGGGCCCAGCATCAGACGTTCGATCGTGGGAAGTGTCGCCATTTATCGCCAGCCTTCCAGCGCAGCGCGAATGTCGTCCGAGACTTTGGGCGTCACCGGCAGCAGCGGCGAACGAACCGGACCGCCTGGGAACCCGAGATGGTCGAGGGCACACTTCAAACCGGCGACGCTGTGAATGCTCGACACGAGTTGCGCGATCGGAAGCAGGCGCTGCTGCAGCGCGCGCGCGTCGTCGTGACGTCCGGCCTGCGCGTGAGCCCACAATGACGCGCATTGTTCTGGCAGAAGGTTCGCCACCGCGATGATGGCGCCCTTGGCGCCCATCATCCACGCGGGATAGGCCACCGGTGCCCAACCCGACAGCACCGCGAACCCTGGACTGACCAGCACAAACTGCGCGTGGCGTTCGAGATCGTTGCTGGTTTCCTTCATGCCGACAACGTTGGGGTGGGCGGCCAGTGTGCGCACCATCGGCAGCGGCAGACTGAATCCTGCCATGCCGGGCACGTTATAGAGCATGACCGGCGCAGGAGAGGCGTCAGCCACCGCTTGGAAGTGCGCTGTGAGCGCCTCGGTCGTCATCTGCGATTTGAAGAACGATGGCGCGCGCACGAGCACCACGTCCGCGCCCCTGTGGGCGGCGCGCCGACACGCGTCAATCGTGGCGCGCGTCGATTCTCGGCCGGTCCCGGCGATCAGCACGCGATCGGTCGGCACGACGGTGCGGGCCGTCTCCACGATGGCGTCGGCCTCGGCTTCGTCAAGCAGGCCGGCTTCGGCGTTTGAGCCAAGCACAAGCGCGCCCGCAAGGGGCGCCGCCGTGAGGCGTGTCAGCTGCGTACGCAACGCGACAAGATCAACATCACCGGTCGCCGGATGAAACGGCGTCGGCACGGGCGGAAAAATTCCTTGAAGTAACGGCACGCCCGGAGGCTATCGACGCGACGCGACCGTGTCAACGGCTGAGGCGCCCGCGACCTGTTGCAATGCGAGGACACCCAGAAACAATGCGAGCGCCGGACTGAGCATCCACGGGGCCAGCTGCATCGCCGAGACGCTTGACGCGTCCTGCAGCATCAGACCCCAGCTGGGGATCGGTTCGGGAAAGCCCAATCCAAGGAACGAGATGGTCGACTCCGCAACGAGCAGGGCGGGAATCAGCAGGATAAGTTCAGTACGAAGGAATCCGAATGCAGCCGGCACAAGGTGCCGAAGCAGGCGCACGTTGCCGGCGCCCGCCGCGCGTGCCGCTTCGGCGTAGTCGCGCTGTCGCTCAGTGGCGACGACCGCGCGCACGCCGCGGGCGACGTGCGGCCATCCGGCGATCGCAAACAGGATGGTCATCAGTCCAAAGACCACGGGTGTGTCCAGGACCAGGGGCATGGCCGCGCGCAACACCATCACGAGATACACGGCCGGCAACACTACGACAAAGTCCGCCACACCGGTGATGGCGAGATCCGCCAATCCACGCATCACACCGGCCAGCGCGCCGAGAAACGTGCCGATCAGCATCGCCCCGAGCGCACCGGCAAGCGCCACCCCAAGCGACAGTCGCGCACCATGCCAGAGTCGCGCCCACACATCGCGCCCCAAACCGTCGGCGCCCAGCCACAGCAACGGGCCACTGCCCTGCTCCACGGACACGAGCCGGCCGTCAGTCCACCACCGCAACGGCACTCGCGTCGTCGTGTCCTCCGCAAACCGCCGCGTCACGCGATCGACCAGGACTTGGCGGTACACAAACGGCGCATGCCAGAAATCCCCGTGCCGAAGATGCACCCGTGTGGGTGGCGCGTAGGATCTGTCGGCGAACTGGACGTGCGGATCCTGTGGAGAAATCCACGGCGCCAACAGTGCGCCGGACGTCAGGATGCCGACGACCGTCCACGCGAGTCGCCGTGTCATGCGGACTCCGCGGCCCGTGGATCGACCAGCACACGCAGGACGTCGGTCAGCAGATTGCCGATGGCGAGGCATACGGCGCCGGCGACGACACACCCGGCGACCAGCGCCACGTCGCTCGCCAGTACGGCGTCATACAACAACCGGCCCAGTCCCGGCCACGACGTGACCAGCTCGACCGCGAGGGAGCCACTGAAGAGACTGCCGACCACAATCCCATAGACGCCGAGCACAGGCCGCAGCGACTGCCGTGCCGCGTGTAGCCACACCAGGCGGAACGGAGGAATACCGCGCGCCGCAGCGGCGACAAGGCCCGGCGCCAGCATCGCCTCGGCTGTTGCCTGGGACTGCAGTCGCTCGAGAATGGCCGCCACCGGAAGTCCCAGCGCTATCGCCGGCAACACCACGGCACCGTGGGCAATCGACAGTGCGCCTGTCGACACGGCAAAAAACATGAGTCCGAGTGCGGCCACCAGCGGCGGACACGCGACCAGCGCCAATGACAACGGCACCAGCACACGTGAGACCGGATGTCCCGGATATGCCCCCGTAACGACACCAAGCGGAATACCAATGAGTGTCGCCAACACGAGGGCTGTCGCCGCCAGTTGTGCAGTGTTGATGCCCCGTTCGAAGACGAGGGCCCCTACCGGTCGCTGAAAGTACGAGGATTCGCCGAGATCCAACCGTAACAACCCGGCAAACCATCGTCCGACCTGGACGGGGAGGGGGTCGTCAAGACCGAGGCGCGCACGTTTGATTGCAATGGTCTGCTCGTCGATTCCGGCGAGCAGATCCGCGCTGGTTTCGTCACCGGGCGCGAGCCGCGCGATTACATAAGCAGAGGTGGACACGACCACCACCAGCACCAGCGCCGCGATCGCGCGCCGCGCGAGAAAAGACCAGATCGGTCCGGTCACCGACCTCCGTCCACAAGCGACAGGCGTTCGGCGTTCCACAACACCGGTGGCAGGAGCACGATTGGAGTGGCACCGCGAACGCGATGACTCACCGGCACGATCGCCCGAGGTGCAACGAGCCACAGGGCCGGCAGTTCCTCGGCGAGGATCTGCTGGGCCTCAGCAAAGAGGCGGTGACGCTCGGCTGGGGCCATCGCGGCGGCCTGCTGTTGGAACAGGGCGTCAATGCGGGCCTCCCACGGTGTGGCAGGCGTAACCTGGCCCGGATTCCAGAAGTGGAAGGGTCCGCCGCTGCGCCAGAATCCGGCGGCCGGCTCGCGACTCGACTGCCGGGCGCCGTAATAAATTGCATCGAAATCACCGGAGGCGTACCGGGTCTGGACCTCCGGGTTGGCCAGTGTCACCGGATCGACGGCGATGCCCACCTGACGGAGTTGTTCCTGCACCATGGTGATGGTCTTTTCGCGATCGGGCTGGCCGGTGCGCGTGATGATTGAAAAACGCACCGGCTTGCCGAATTGATCGTCGAGCACGCCGTCGCCATCACGATCGGTGAGACCAATCGAAGTCAGTAGCGTGCGCGCTCGCCCCTGATCAAACTCAGTGATGGGCAGTGTTGGCACATACCAAGGGCCGTGGCCGGGTGTGATGGGCCCATAGGCGGGAATCGCCTGACCCAGATACACCGTGTCGACGATCGCCTGGCGGTTGATCGCGTGCGAGATGGCTCGCCGAAACTCCGGGGCGGTGAGCCAGGGCCGGCCTTCCGCTGCCTTCGCACCGGGCCTCAGGTTGAACCACAAGGTCCACACGTCAATCACCGGACCTGCGTCGGTGAGTTGCACTCGTCCAGCGGCCTCACTCTGGCGCATCACGGCAAGATCTTCGGCCAACAGGCGCTCGGTGATGACATCGGTTTCGCCGGCTTGGAGTCGCAGCAACTCGGTGTTGTATTCGGGCACGATGGCCACGTCGATGCCATCGAGATACGGCAGCGCCACACCCACCTCGTCTCTGCCGTAGAAGTGGGGGTTGCGATCAAACACCAGCCGCTGCCCCGGCACGTAGTCCTTCAACATGAAAGGCCCCGCACCCACCACCTCAGACGGCGCAACCGACGGGACCCAGGCACCGCCGAGATTACCGGCATCAAGCGCCGCCTCGAGTTTGTGGCGAGGCAGAATTGGCAGTGACTCAACAATCGCAATCCCGGCGCCGTGCGCGGAAGGAAAAGTGAGTGTGAAACGCGCGTCGTCAAGCGCCTGCACGGTCACGGGCTGGCCGCCCACCCGCAGGTCGCCTGCCGCCGAGCTTCCCGCTTTGTCCGCCAACGCGGCGCGCACGGAAAACACGACATCCAAGGTCGTGACCGGCGAACCATCCGAAAACTTCGCGCCGGGTCGCAATGTCACCGTCCAGGTCAGCTTGTCTTCCGATGGGGACCAAGACGTGGCCAGGCGCGGCTCAAGTTCACCGGCGGCGTTGAGGCGCACCAGGGTGGACTGGGTCAGAATGCTGACCATCTGATTGGCGGCGGTCGGGGCCACCAACCGGAGAAAATTCGTCGGTTCGGTCTGGTACGTCGCCCTTAGCCGCCCCCCCGAAGTCCTGGCTCCCGAGTCCGCCCCTCTATCTTGTGTAGTACCACGGGACCAGACCAACCAGCCCATCCAAGCCACAGCGAGCAGGAGGGCACCGACCAGAACGGGGCGAATCAGGCGGGATGCGGGCATTGACACTCCTTGAAAGCAGCCTGGCGAAGCCACGTTGCTGGACCGGCGTACGGGCGTATTATGGTGCAATTCAGCGACTTGCAGGTGGTGGATGTGATTGGCCGAGGGTAAGAAATCGGTCGCCAGAAATGTGGGAGCGCCGACGGTTTTGTAATAGAATGTGCCGGGCACTCCTACCGGCGTACGACTCGGAAGTGCCGTACTTCTAAGGTTTTAGGGAGGATTGAAAGGTCGCTTGCGTGGTACGGTACCTGCGTGAGTGAGGCTGGGCCGGCGTCAGGGAATGGCGCCGGGACTTGTGACCGATTGATTTTTATGAGCCCACTGGTTTACTTAACCCATTCTCGCGTGCCCCGCCTGGTGGCTGGCCTTGGTGGCCTGGCCCTGGTGATCGGGGCATTCGCCGCAGCCCCGGCCTACGCCGGAGAACATCGAGCGCGCATGTCGCCCGAGTTCGCCGAGAAGCTTGAGCGCGCGCGCACCTCATCAAACACCTCGAGTGAGCAGCAGTTGTTTCAGGTCATCCTGACGGCGCCGCAGTCGGTGGTGGATGCCCTCAGTCAGAAGTACGGCATCCGTTTGAAGAAGCGGATGATTTCGGGCGGCGTGTTTGAGGGAACGTCGACGCAGATTTCAAACCTGGCGGGTGACGCGCAGGTTGCGAGCTTGGAAGAAAATCGTCGTGTGTATTCGATGGCGGCGGTAACCGCACAGGCCATTGGTGCGGACCAGGTGTGGAAGGGTATCGGAGGCACCGCGTTTGGCGGCGTGACGGGTCTGGGAATTGGTATCGCGGTGCTCGACTCGGGCATTGGCAATCACGCGGATTTGACCAATCGCGTGAGTGCGCGTCTGGACTTTACGGGCACGGGTGCCGTACAGATGGGCGGCCTCGACGAGTACGGACACGGCACGCACGTGGCGGGCATCATTGCTGGCAGTGGCGAAGGCAGCCGCACGTGGAATAGCGACGGCCAGTTGACGCGGGGCGCGGCCTACATTGGCATGGCTCCTGGTGCGGCACTCATCAGCGCGAAGGTGCTTGGCCCGGATGGTTCGGGTTACGTCGCTGATGTAATTGACGCGATTGATTATCTTGCCGCAAATCGTGAGCATTTCGGCGTGCGGGTATTGAACCTGTCGTTGGGCCATCTGTCGTCAAAACCGTATCGTGATGACCCACTGGCGCAGGCGGCCGAACGAGCCGTGGCGGCTGGCTTGGTGGTTGTGGCGTCGGCCGGCAACCTCGGCAAGATTGACGGCAAGCCCATCGTCGGCGCCATTGTGTCACCCGGTTACACGCCTGGCGCGTTGACGGTCGGGGCATTGAACACCCAGGGCACAGTGTTCCGCAGTGATGACAAGGTGACGTCGTACAGCTCGTCGGGTCCCGTTGTGGATCCCGGCACGCCGTCACCGGAAAATCCGAACGACATTCTTCAGTACAACCCGTTAATGAAGCCGGACCTGATTGCGCCGGGGAACATGATTGTCTCCACGGTGGGCGACGACGCACATCTGTGGAAGTCATTGCCGGAGCGCCGTGTCGATGGCGCGCGCGGCGGGAAATACATGTGGCTGTCGGGCACGAGCATGTCCACGGCCGTGGTGTCGGGCTCAGTGGCGTTGCTGCTGGAGGCCCGTCCTGACTTGACGCCGTATGAAGTGAAAGCGGCGCTGCAGTTGACGGCGCAGCACCTGCCCGGTGTCGGCCTGATCAAGCAGGGCGCCGGCAGCCTGAACGTCGCGCTCGCAGTGCGCTTCGCGAAGAGCCGCAACTTGGGCCACGCGAAGTTGGCCAACCGCATCGGCGGAGAAAGAGTTTACGCCGGCGGTATCGCATTCGGGCAGGCGTCGACGTGGGGCGACACTCTCATCTGGGACAATACGCTCATTTGGGACAACCGAGTCAGTGGACTCCCTGGAAATGCCACCACATGGGGCGACACCCTTATCTGGGACAACACCCTCATCTGGGACAACACCCTCATCTGGGACAACGTTTACATCTGGGGCGACACCCTCATCTGGGACAACACTCTCATTTGGGATAACACCTTGATCTGGGATAACACTCACTATTGGGGACAAACCTTGATCTGGGATAACACTCTGATTTGGGACAATACGCTCATCTGGGACAACTAGCCGCAGCATGCAGAAACGTTGAGTGTCCTTTTTTTTAGATTGCCTTTACCCATTACGGAGTCCGCAATGTTGGTTCGAGCGATTATTGTTTGGAGCTAAGTTGGAACAATTTCCTGTCCCGCACAGGAAATTGCCCACTTAGTTAGGAGAAACTGAATGGCCTCGCCTGCTGGCCCCAAGTTCTCATGGATTGCCAGCTTCTATATCGGTTTAGTAGTTCTCGCTGGCTCTGCCGTATCACTACATACCCTGTGGAGCCTCATTGAGGACCCGCCGTGGGGGCAATGGTATTGGCTCACGGTCCTCACTCTCTTCAGCGGCCTCCTCTCGGTAAAATTTCAGAAAGTCGGCGGAAGGTACTCCGTCTCTGAAACCTTCACAATGTGGGGCACCCTCGTTTACGGGCAGGCGGTCGGAACGCTGCTTGTCCTGCTCGACGCGATGGTGCTTTCCGGGAAGGTGTTGGTCGTCAAGCGTAAATTTGACTGGCAGCGGACACCCTTCAATCTCGCCGCACCCGCGCTCTCGATCTGGACTGCTTCAGCTTGTTTGTTTGCCATTGCCGGGCCGCCACCTCTCCAACAGTCGGCAGGTCCGCTCTTGTTCATCCTAGGCCTTGGCACGTTTACGATTCTCTATTTTCT